>CAYWIN010000023.1:0-14750 GCA_964458365.1 uncultured Propionibacteriaceae bacterium | reverse complement strand
CCATCATGCAAAGCCTAGGGCGTCGGCGAAAGCGCGGCCCGAAAAGCCGCGAGGCATTCAGGCAATGCGGGCCCGCCAGGTAGGGTTTTCGACGGGGGTGGAAATGAAGCTGACCAGAATCCTTGCCGCATTGACGCTTGTCGTCGCCGTCGGCGGCTGTTCATCCAACCCGACTGTTGGTGCCGACGCCACCCTATTGACCGGTCTCACGGTTGGCGATTGCACCGGAGTACAGACCAACGGCTCTACCGCTTCGACGGCGAAGCTGCCCTGCAATCAGCCGCACCACTGGGAAGTCGCCTCGATCGTTCCCGTCGCCGCCGATACCTATCCGGGTAAGGCCCTCTTGCTGCGGATGGCGCACCAGAACTGCCCGGCAGCTTTCACCAGCTATGTGGGCGTCGATCCGACCTATAGCTCGTTCACCCCGACCTATTTGGCACCGGCCGCAGAGCACTGGTCAAACCCCGATTCGCGCCGCCTGGTGTGCATGGTCGGCACTGGTGAGGTCACCATTTCTCGGTCGTTGAAGGGAAGCAGATTGGCTTTCCCTGAAGTTGGCCAGTGCGTCGACAAGGCCGGCAAGAGTGAGCTGCGCACACCTTTGGTCCCCTGCGACAAGCCCCACAACTATGAGGTCTTTTCCGCACAGGCTTGGACAGGGAAGAAGGCCCCCACCCCCGCTCAACGCGACAGCCTCTATCAGTCGGCGTGTGTTGCGGGCTTCAAAAAGTTCGTTGGCGTCGCGGACACAAAATCCAAATATGAGCCTCTGATGCTCGCCATTCCCAGTGCATCCTGGACGACGGTTCCTGACCACCGAATCATCTGTGCCGCGGGCTCTCCCACTATCGACAGCACCGGCTCTTTGAAGAACGCCAAGGCCTGACTCAGTTCGTCAACAGGTCGTCATAGCTGGGGACGTCCACTCTGGGCAGTTCTTTGGCTGGACGCGCCGCCATCACCACACGCGCAAACGAACCGGCGGCGCGGGCGATTCGGAAATCCAACTCCGAGGGATCCGCCCAATCGACGCTGGCCGCAAAAACGGGCGTGGGGGCCAATTCGGCCTTCAAAAAGTAGAACATCGGCAGCATGGCGTGCTCCACCATCAAGGAGTGACGGGCACTGCCCCCAGTTGCTCCGGCGAGCACCGGGCGTCCGATCAGAGACCGCGGATCCATGACGTCGAAGAACGATTTGAACAGCCCGGAGTAGGAGGCGTTGTACACCGGACTGACTGCAATCAACCCGTCGGCGTCCAGAATCGCGTCAAACGCCTCAGCAAGCGGCACTGAGACCTCCCGGGAGACCATGGCTTGGGCAATGTCGCCAGCCAACCGGTGCAGCTCGATGCGGGTGTAGGACGCCTGACAGCCAACGTCGGCCAAGGCCGCAATCGTGGCGTCGGCCAGCTTGTCACCCAGGCGTCGACTGCTCGATGCCTCTGCCGCACCTGCCGAGACCGAAACCAGCTTCATGAAAGTACCTCCACCAGGGGAACGTCCCGCGCACGGGCAACATTCCCAACCACAGCACGCAGATCGGCAACAATGAGAGTCATGAACTGGCCGGTTTGGATCTCACCTGACGACGCGATCGCCATTGCTTTGGTGGTGGTGATCACCGTCGTGGCGCGATTCCTGTTGATCTGGATGGTGCGCATCTTCACCAAACGCGCTTTGCTTCGAGTAGAGAAGCGGCGCGAGCGCGGCAGCACACGCACCGAACGTCTGCTCGACGCTGTGACGTTGGCCAACCAAGACCGATTCAAGCAGCGCACCGCAACGTTGGCTTCGGTGAGTTCGAGTGTCATCAGCGTCACCTTGGCCGTTATCGCGGTACTCACCATCATGGCGATCTTCAAAGTGCCACTCGCCCCCCTGCTCACCTCGGCCGGTATCGGAGGGATCGCACTGGCTTTTGGCGCGCAAAGCCTGGTGAAGGACGCGCTTTCTGGCATGTTCATGCTTTTGGAAGATCAGTACGGGGTGGGTGACGTGATCGACACCGGAGACATCAAAGGAACCGTCGAAGAGGTGGGACTGCGAGTCACCCGGCTGCGCGATCTGTCCGGAACCGTTTGGTATGTCCGCAACGGTGAGATTCTGCGTCTAGGCAACCAGAGCCAGGGATGGTCGACCGCCATCGTTGACGTGCCGGTCGCCTATGACGAAGATCCCGGCCGAGTGATCGCGGTGCTGGACACCGTGGCCGATGAGGCTGAGGAGTCTGGGGATCTGGACGATGTGCTCCTGGAGCGGCCGACCGTGGCCGGGGTGAATTCGGTGACGGCCACCACGATGAGCGTGCGGATCGTAGCCAAGACGGTGCCCAATAAACACTGGTCGGTGCAGCGCTGGCTGTTGGAGCGCAGCTTGTCAGCCCTAGCCAAAGCGGGGGTGCGCAGTCCGGCGCCCGCCGGCTTGAGCGGAGAATGACTCGGTTGCGGCTGCCCGTATTTGCAAGGGTCAAGGCCGCAGCAGGCGCCGCTCGACGGCTAGTTGGGTGCGGCCTGTTGGCCCAGCGCACGCGTTGATCCCACCGAGGCGATGATCACGCAGGTCATCGCGACGATTTCCACCCAGGTCAGCTGTTCGCCCAAAATGACCAGCGCCGCCAAAGCAGCGGCTGCCGGTTCGACGCTCATCAGGATGCCGAAAACACCCGAAGGGATGCTCCGCAACGCCACCATTTCCAGCGCGTAGGGGATGACCGAACTCAGCAAACCGACCATGGCGCCTAAGGCCAAAACCTGCGGTTGCCACAGATCGGTTCCGCCCAATGCGATTCCCGGAACGGCGAAAACCAGCGCACCCACCAAGGACCCCATGCTCACCCCGGTGATGCCTTCCCATGACTGGCCGGTCCTGCGCCCGAGCACGATATAGGCCGCCCAGGCAGCCCCGGCCAGCAGCGCGAAACCCACACCAATCCAGTCGACGGTGACGGGGAAGACCCCCAACAGGGCCACTCCCACAGCAGCCAAGGCCACCCACAAGTAATCCCGCACCCGTCGAGAGCCCACCAATGCCAGACCCAGCGGACCGAGAAACTCAATGGTGACGGCCAGGCCTAAGGGGATCCGGGCGAACGACATGTAGATGGCCCAGTTCATCGTGGCCAGCGCGATGCCGTATCCGATCACGACCCGCCACTGCGCCCAGCTGCGGCCGGTGATTCGGGGTCGAGCCACAACCCAGAAGATGACTGAAGCCACCGCCATCCGCAGCCAAGCGATAGACGTGGGGTCGGCGAGCGGGAAGAGGGACTTCGCGAAAGCGGCACCGACTTGGACCGAGATGATTCCACCGATCACCAACCAAACGGGGCTGAGCCATCGGGGCAGCCGAACGCTCATAACTCGACACATTCGTCGTAGGTGGGACAACTAATCAGGTGGTCGTTGAAGAGCCCGGTTGCTTGGGCGAAGGCATAAACGATGGTCGGACCGCAGAAGCGAAAGCCAGCGGCTTTGAGTTCAGCCGAGAGCTTGTCGGTGCGTGGGTCGGTGGCGGGAACCTGATCCAGGCGGGAAAAGCGGTTGAGAACCGGCGCATCACCCACCGCAGACCAGACGAAATCGGAGAACAGTCCCCGGCCTTGATCGATTCGCAACCACGCTCGGGCATTGCTCAACGTGGCTTCGATCTTTCCTCGGTGGCGGACGATGCCCGCATTGTCGAGCAGTGCGCGTACTTCTGGTTCGCCCCATTCGGCCAGCTGGACGGGGTCAAAACCCGCAAAGGCCGCTTCGAAGGCCGGCCTCTTGCGCAAGATGGTGATCCAAGAGAGCCCGGCTTGGAAGCCGTCCAGACAGAGTTTTGCAAAGAGTGTCTGGGAGTCACGAACGGGACGCCCCCACTCGTGGTCGTGGTAGTCCACGTAGAGCGGATCGGCACCGCACCAACCGCAACGTCCACTGCTGACGTCGTCCACTTGGCCCATTTTCTGCTCCCCACGAGGGACAACACTGTATCGATCGGCAGCCAAGGATCGCACCGCGACCGTCGTCGAAGACTACTCACCGATTCCCGGTAAATCGATGTGCTGAGGGCCAGCGCCCAGTGCGTCATGCTCGCACCGAGGCTGGCCCTCAGCTTTGTGAAGTTATCCAATCAGACTCGTGGTCTGATCAGGCGATCAGGAATCGCTCGACGGGCTGCTGGCCGCCTTCGCTGCATCCTTGGTCACCTTGTCGGCTTCTTCGATGACCTCGCCAGCGTCAACCGCTTCTTCGGCCTTGATTTCGGCTTCTTCAGCAGGATCGGTCATCGAAGCCCGACGGCGCGAAACGCCGACGGCGATGACCGCGATAGCCAGAGCGGCTGCCGCGATACCGAACCGCATTACCGGATTCGCCGCATCGCCCACCGACAGCGCAACGACCGCCGGGGCGATCAGCAACGAGACCAGGTTCATCACCTTGATCAGCGGGTTGATGGCCGGACCAGCGGTGTCCTTGAAGGGATCACCAACGGTGTCGCCGATCACAGCTGCCTCGTGAGACGGGCTGTTCTTGCCACCGAAGTTGCCGTCTTCGACGATCTTCTTGGCGTTGTCCCACGCACCACCGGAGTTGGCCAGGAAGATAGCCATCAACACACCGGTCGCAATCGCACCGGCAAGGAAGCCGGCCAGCGGGCCAACACCGAGGCCGAAACCAACCGCAATCGGAGCGACCGCCGCCAACAGGCCCGGAGTCGCCAATTCCCGCAGTGAATCGCGGGTGCAGATGTCAACGACCTTGCCGTACTGAGGACGAACCTCGCCAGTCATGATGCCGGGGAAGTCGCGGAACTGGCGACGAACCTCGTACACAATGGCGCCTGCGGCGCGGGTGACCGCGTCGATGGCCAGACCGGAGAAGAGGAAGACCACGGCACCGCCGAGGATCGCGCCCACCAAGGTCATCGGCGAGATGATCTGGTAATCAACCACGGCATTCAGAGCACCTGCGCCTGCCTTGGTTACCGCCGTGCTTACGGCGTCGGCGTAGGAACCGAACAGCGCGGTGGCGGCCAACACGGCCGTCGCAATCGCGATGCCCTTGGTGATGGCCTTGGTGGTGTTACCCACGGCGTCCAGGTCGGTGAGGATCTGGGCACCTTCTTCGCTGATATCGCCACTCATCTCGGCAATGCCCTGGGCATTGTCCGAAACCGGACCGAAGGTATCCATGGCCACGATCACACCCACGGTGGTCAGCAAGCCACAACCAGCCAGAGCCACGAGGAACAGCGTCAACGCCACCGATCCGTTGGCCAGCAGGAAGAGGCCAGCAATGGCCAAAGCGATCACACCAGCGGTGTAGACCGCCGATTCAAAACCGACACCGATGCCGGACAGCACCACGGTGGCCGCGCCCGTCAAGGTGGTCTTAGCCACACCCAACGTTGGCTTGGAATCGGTCCCCGTGAAGTACCCGGTGAGCCACAAAATGATCCCGGCCAGCACCACGCCAACCAGGACGGCAAGGCTGGTGACCATCCGAGGATCCGAGAGCACCGGAATGCCTGCGGCCTGGCCCTTAAGCGGGTTGGTGGCAGCGCCACCAAAGAAGGCGTTGAAGGTGGCTGGCAGGTAGGCGAAGGACGCCACGGCCGCCAACACGACACCAACCAGAGCCGAGATGTAGAAGCCCCGGTTGATGGCCGTCAGACCGGATTCGTTGCCGCGAACTCGGGTAATGAGGATGCCCAAAGCGGCAACCAGCGCACCGATAGCGGTGATCAGGAGCGGGAAGACCAGGCCTTGTTCGCCGAAGGTGGCTTTGCCGAGGATCAGGGCTGCCACCAAAGTGACGGCGTAAGACTCGAAAAGGTCCGCTGCCATGCCGGCGCAGTCACCGACGTTGTCGCCCACATTGTCGGCGATCGTGGCCGCGTTGCGTGGGTCGTCTTCGGGGATGCCCTGCTCAACCTTGCCAACCAGGTCGGCACCGACGTCTGCCGCCTTGGTGAAGATGCCACCGCCGACGCGCATAAACATGGCCAACAGCGCAGCACCGAAGCCAAAGCCTTCCAGCACGCCCGGCGCCGAAGCACCGAACAACAGACCGACGACGGACGCACCCAGCAGACCCAAGCCGACCACACTCATCCCGACGACTCCGCCAGTCTGGAAAGCGATCTTCGCGCCGAGAGCACGACCGTTGGCTTGGTTGGCGGCAGCGGCAACGCGGACGTTGGCCCGAGTCGCGAGCCACATACCGAGGAAGCCGATGGCGGCGGAGAAAGCCGCACCGGCCAGGAAGAAGACCGAACGTCCGATCTTGACGCTCTGATCATCTGCCGGAAGCAGCCAGAGCAATCCAAAAACCAGGACGGCGAAGATCGCCAGGGTTCGGAACTGTCGGCGCAGATAGGCTGAGGCGCCCTCTTGCACTGCCTGCGCGATGTCTTTCATTGCCGGGGTGCCTTCGTCAGCAGCCAAAACCTTGCGAGACAAGATTGCGGCGATAACCAGTGCGACCACGGCGATGCCGGCAATGGCCGCCATAATGGTGATACTGGTGCTGCTCAGCTGACCCGTACCGGCTTCCAGGGGTAGGAAGCCTTTCACGGCTGAGTTCATGATCCTCCTTGCACTGTGCGGCGCTTCTGGCGCACGACGTTGACCACCTGGTCAACGGCAAATCGGATTCTAGGGGACTGCAGTCGACTTGCAGAAATACACAATGCATGTCAGGCCGTAAGGATGTCGTAATGTCTTAGCAAACCCCGCATAAGGCGAATCATCGAAACGAAATCCGCGCCCACTAGGGCAATCACCGGGATCTGCGACACCGACACCGAGCCTGGATCTGCACCAAACAGCCTCAATCTGTCGAACAGGGCCGCCGTTCATTGGCGGCTTCTTTGAGGCCAAAAATGGTTGGTAAAACGATAACCCGGCGCCTTTACGCCAAAATCACGCAGCGTAATAATGCACAGCTAATCGAAAAAAGTCCATTCAGTGAGCTGTCGGAGCCCCTCAGGTACACATCGCACGCGACACCCGCGCAAATTCCCGCTCCCGCAAGGCTATCGAGGTGCTGAACGGTAGTCTTCGCACCGTGGATACGCCATGGGTTAAGCACTACCAAGCCGGTGTGCCGGCACAGATCACACTCCCCACCCAGTCTCTGGTTTCCCTCTACGAGCGGTCCGTCGCTGAGGCTGGCGAGTGCATTGCCACCGAGTTCTTCGGAAAGACCACCAGCTACACCCAACTGGGAGATCAGATCTCCCGGGCAGCCGAAGGTTTGCGCCGACGAGGAGTTCGACCCGGGGATCGCGTCGCGCTCGTCCTACCGAACTGCCCCGCCCACGTCGTCGCGTTCTACGCCATCCTGCGACTCGGGGCCGTCGTGGTCGAACACAATCCGCTGTATACCGAACGGGAGTTGCGCCACCTCTTCGAAGACCATGGCGCGCGAGTGGCGATCTGCTGGGACGCCTCAGTGAGCAAGTTGCAGCAGATGCCCGCCGATGTCACCGTCGACACCATCATTTCGGTGAACCTGCTGAAGGCCTTTCCCGCCGTCAAACGCTGGGCGCTTAACCTGCCGATTCCCGCTCTTCGCAAAGCCCGCGCCAAGATCACCGCACCGGTCAGCGGCACCACCACGTGGGAAGAGCTGCTTTCCGCGCCACCTTTGGACCCTGACCATCCCCGCCCCACCGTCGATGACTTGGCGGTCATCCAGTACACCTCGGGCACCACCGGCCAGCCCAAGGGGGCAATGCTCAGCCACCTCAATCTGTATTCCAACGCCCTGCAGGGCGAGGCGTGGATGCACGGAGCCGAGTATCGCAAAGAGAACTTTTACGCGATCCTGCCGATGTTCCACGCCTTTGGCATGACGCTCTTTCTCACCTACGGCATCCTCAAACAGGCCCGTCTGGTGATCTTCCCTTCCTTCGACGTCGACATGGTGCTGGACGCTGCCAAGAAGTCGCCCCCGACGGTCTACTGCGCTGTCCCCCCGATCTACCAACGCACCGCCGAACGAGCCATCGAGCGCGGGATCAGCCTGAAATCGGCCAAATACTGCATTTCGGGGGCAATGAATCTCCCCACCTCCGTCGTCGAGCTGTGGGAAAGCGTGTCCGGCGGCCTTCTGGTCGAGGGTTACGGCATGACTGAAGCTTCGCCGGTCTGCCTGGGAAATCCTTTCGCCCCCAGTCGGCGGACTGGCACCATCGGGATCCCCTTCCCCAGCACCCTGATGAAGGTTGTTGACCTGGAAGATCCCACCATTGAAGTCGCCCCTGGAGAGCGCGGCGAACTCCTGGTTAAGGGTCCCCAAGTGTTTAGCGGCTATTGGAACAACGAGGCTGAGACCGTCGCCACCTTGCTGCCCGGTGGTTGGTTGCGCACCGGCGACGTGGTCACCGTTGATCCCGATGGCTTCACCAGCATCGTTGACCGGGTGAAAGAGCTGATCATCACCGGCGGTTTCAATGTCTCTCCCTCCGAGGTGGAAACGGTTCTGCACACCCATCCCGACGTTGTGGAGTCAGCTGTCGTGGGCATTCCGGCTGCCACCGGCGGTGAATCCGTCGTGGCTGCTGTCATGCTGCGCGCCGGAGCCGAGTTCGACGAGGCAGCGATGCGCGCGTGGTGCAAGGAACGTCTCGCGGCATACAAAGTGCCCCGCCAGATCATTGCGGTCCCGGAACTGCCCCGCTCGATTTTGGGAAAGGTCATCCGCAAGCAGGTCCGCACGCAATACGAAGAGCGAACCGCCTGAGGCGCCACTCACCGAATCGGGTCGGCGATCTCGATCAGATCTTTGTCCTCAGCCCGGCGCCACGGCCAAGCCCAGCCATTGCGACGCAGCAGGTACACCACGGCGATCACTACCGCGATGCCGCAGGCGATCGCACCGATACCCAGCGTCCAGCGCGGACCCCAGGCGTCACCAACCCAACCCAACAGCGGAGACCCCAAGGGAGTTCCGCCGAGGAAGATCGCCATATAAAGGGCCATCACTCGCCCACGCATCACCGGATCGGTACTGAGCTGCACCGAGGTGTTTGCCGCGGTGAGCACGGTCAGCGACGTCAACCCCGTCACCGCCAAGATGACCAGATAAAGCGCGAAGTCTGGGGCGAACGTCAAACCCACCAAAGCCAGAGTGAAAGCGGCCAGCGACCCGACAATCAATCGCATCGGAACCTGGGTCCGGCGAGCAGCCATCAACCCCGCACTGAGTGAGCCCACAGCCATCACTGAACTCATCACACCGAACTCTTCCGGCCCCACATGGAAAACCGAGGTGGCCATCAGCGCATTGGTCAGCTGGAAGTTCAGCCCAAAAGTACCCAGCATGAACACGATGAACATCACCAAGATGATGTCGGGGCGACGACGAACATAGGCCAACCCTGCCCGAACACCACCATTCTTCGGACCCCGAGGTGCCGGGCGAAGCTCCTCGGGATTCATCGCCAGCAGTGCGAGCAAGACTGCACCAAAGCTCAGCGCATTCACCGCCAACGAGGGGCCCACACCCCAAGCGGCAATCGAGAGTCCTGCCACCGCCGGACCGATCAGGCGGGCGGCGTGAAAACTCGTGGTGTTCAAGCCCACCGAGTTTCCGATCAGATGTTTGGGCACCATTTCGGGAGCGAAAGCTTGCCGCGCGGGAGTGTCGAAGGCCGCCGCAACGCCTTGGATAAATGCCAGGAGGTAGACCTGCCATAGGGTCACCCAACCGCCCAAGACCAGTGCAGCCAATGCCGCCCCGGTGATCAATAGGCCGGTCTGGGTGTAGAGCAGGACCTTCCGCTTGGCGAAGCGATCGGCCAACGCGCCTGCCCAAGGAGCGAGCACTGCGGTCGGCAAGAACTGCAATCCGGTGACGATTCCCAAAGCCACGGCGGAGTTGTTGGTCAAGATGGTCAAGACGAGCCAGTCTTGAGCGACGCGAGCCATCCACGTGCCGGTGTTGGAGACAAACCCACCGAGCCAAAACAGTCGGTAGTTGCGGAGTGCAAGGGAGGAGAACATCGGCACCCGGCCGACGGGCACCTGACGTTCTTGCACGGTCGTGGAAGTCACTGCGATAACACTCGATTCAATATTTGGGTTGCCCTGGCGAGCAGGTCTTGTTCGTCACGACTCAGGTCTTCGATTTGCTTCACCATCCAGTCATCGCGAGCTCGCGCCACGCGGTCCAGGGCAGAAAGCCCGGCCTCGGTGAGACTGAGGACTTTGCATCGCCCATCGTCGGGGTGATCGGTTCGGGCGACGAGCCCCTGTTCGACCAGGCAGTTCGCGGTCCGCGTCATGGACGGAGCGCTGACCCGCTCAATGTCGGCGAGTTCGCCGGGGGTGAGTGGACCCTTGCGCAGATTCGACATCGCGCTGACCTGGTGCGGAGGCAGTTCGGAGTTGGATTCGAAGCGAACTCGTCGGCTGACCCGTTGGCAGGCCACACGCAGATCGTTAGCGAGGGAAACCATGGTGTCCTGAGTCATATCGTTAGTTTAGCTCATTAGTTAAGCTAACTATCTACGGAGTCAGATATCCGACCTAGGTAGTGTTGCCCCACTTACCGGCGAACCGTCATCGGCCCCGCCACGCTCAGGACTGTTCGCGCTCCGCCCACCACGCCAACAGCAAGTCCTTGGCTTTTTGCTCGCCCAGCGGGCCGTCCTCGATGCGACGCTCCAGCAAAAACTTGTACGCCTGACCGACCTCCCGGCCTTCCGGCAAACCCAAAATCTCCATGATCTGGGTGCCATCCAGGTCCGGACGCAGCGCGTCGAGCTCCTCTTGGTCGCGAAGCTCATCAATGCGCCACTCGAGCTCCTCATAGGTACGGGCCAGACGATCGGCTTTGCGCTGATTACGCGTCGTGCAATCGGCCCGAGTCAAAATGTGCAGTCGCTCGAGCTGCGGTCCGGCGTCCCGTACGTAGCGGCGCACCGCCGAATCGGTCCAATCAGCCTCACCGTAACCATGGAAGCGCAGATGAAGTTCGACCAATTTGGCCACCGCATCGGTCTCGTCCTTGGAGAAATGCAGAGCCTTCATTCGCTTGCGCGTGAGCTTCGCACCCACCACATCGTGGTGATAGAACGACACACGCCCACCCGGTTCGAATCGACGCGTCGCCGGCTTACCCACATCGTGGAACAGCGCCGCAAGCCGATTGATGAGATCAGGTGCATTGCCTCGAGCCCGTTCCAGCTCAATAGCCTGCTCAATCACCGTCAACGTGTGTTGATAGACATCCTTGTGATGGTTGTGCTCATCGCGCTCCATCCGAAGAGCGGGCAGCTCAGGCAGCACGATGTCGGCCACGCCCGTCTCGGTGAGCAAATCCAACCCGGGGCGCGGATTGTCGGTGAGGAGCAACTTGGTCAGCTCATCACGGACTCGCTCGGCCGACACGATCCGGATCCGTTCAGCCTCGCGACCCATCGCAGCCACCACTTCGGGGGTGGGCGCGAAACTCAACTGTGAAGCGAAACGCGCCGCCCTCATCATTCGCAGCGGATCATCAGAAAAGGAAAGCTCTGGTGCCGCCGGAGTCCGGATCAGCATCCTGTCCAGATCGGCCATTCCATGGAAGGGGTCGAGCAGCTCGCCGGTGCGAGCATCGAGAGCCATCGCGTTGATGGTGAAATCTCGACGAATCAGGTCCGCACCCAAGTGATCACCAAATTGAACCTCAGGCTTCCGGGAATCCGCCTGATACTGGTCGGCTCGAAAAGTGGTGATCTCGACGTGATACGTCCGATGGTCAGCCTCGGTGATCCGAGCTGCGATCGTGCCAAAAGCCCGTCCAACATCCCACACCGCTGTGGTCGCGGCGCGAACGAGCTGCTCAATCTGTTCAGGCCGTGCGGACGTTGTGTAGTCCGCATCGGTGCTGGGTCGTCCCAGCAGGGCATCGCGGACCGAACCACCCACCAGATACAGCTCATGCCCGGCGTCTGCGAAGGATCGCACCAAGGACGTCATTTTTGGACCAACCACCAATGCGGCGGCCAAAGCATCACGTTGATCGGCTGTCAGACTCGGCACAGCGGACAATCCTACCGGCCCACCGACGACCCAGTTGGGCAATGCGAGTCGCGCCCACCTCTACGATGGGACGGTGACCACTGGGACCACCTGGGCCGCTCGGCTCACTCGAGGCGTCGCGGCAGTGGTGGCGGCACTTCTCACCGTGGCCGCCACGACCACCGCCTTCGTCCCTGAAGCGTCCGCGGAACCGGCACCAAAACTCACCCTGGTGATGTCGTCCATGCAAGTTTCCGGTTCCGGACCGACCGCCATCGTGGCCATGAAACTGAAACTGACGAACACCGGCAACATCCCTGCCTACGGTGTCTTGGCGAAGATCTGGCGTTCCCGCGAGCCCATCACCCAGCGATCTCACCTGATGGAAATCGCCCAAAACTTCGACATTCCCGGCGGCTCTCCCAACCAGCCCGGCAACTACCAGCTCATCACCAACTCGACGACCGCATTCGCCCCCGGTGCCAGCCGGGACTTCACCATCACGGGGACTTTCGCCCAGCTCGGTTTCACCACCACTGCGGTGGACTACGCCATCGGTGTAGATGTCGTTGCCAACGCAGACCAAAGCAGCCGCAACGACACCGTCGCCCAGATTCGCACCTTCGTCCCTGTCCCTGGACTGAGCACCATCCCGGTGGCACCCATCGTTGTGCTGAGTGCTCCGCCCACCAAGCTGGGTGCCAACCTCTTTGCTTCAGAAGGCCTGACCGCCGAACTGACCGGTCGACTCAATGCGCTCCTCGCGACCGCGATGAATGCCCGGTTCAGCTGGTTGATCGATCCGGCCCTCCTCGACGAGGTACGCGATCAGGCCGACGGCTACCTGGTTGCCGACGGCACCGGGGCCAAGCCCGGGACCGGCCAACAGGTCGCCGCCGAATGGTTGGCCCGATTCAACACGCTTGAGCACGCCCGAGGCGGACGGACACTCTTCGCCAATCCGGACACCTATGGGGCCCAGCTCAACAACGTTGATCAGCTCGCAGCCTGGTCAAAGTCCGCAACCGGGAACGTTCCTGGCATCTCAGACCTCCCCCTGATCGTGCTTCCTTCCGGCAACCAAATGACGCCCGAATCGTCGAAGTTTCTTGCCGGTGCATCCGCGGCAGCCACCGCCGCCAATAACACTGGCGCCCGTGGGGTCCTCACTCACAGCGATGCCCCCACCCCGATTTTGAATGTTGCCCACACGACGGCCACCGAGCAGGCCAGCACGGACTCGACCGTCCGCATTACCGAACGGCAGCTCGCCCTGGCCGAAACTTTGCTCTGCGGCCCAGCAGGCCAGGCGCGTTTGATGGGCACGGTCGCCGAGGTCAACCAAAACAGTCAGGCCCAGGCCAGCTGGATGACGGGATTGGGGCTGCACGGAATCTTGGCAACCTCGGCCAAGAACTCGGCCCGACTGACCGATGTGAAGCCGCCTCATCTCGCAGATGCCAAGTTCGCCAACCTCAAGTCGCTCGCCAGCGCATATGCCGGCTACAACCAGCTGGTCCCTCACTCGAGTCTGGGAACCCAGCCGGACGCGGCCTACCTGCGCACCATTTCCACTGCATGGCTGGCCGACCCCGGGGCCGGCAATGCCTACAGTCGGGCGCTGGAGTGGCAGATCGGGCCGGCCGCCTCCCGGGATCGTGTGCTTCTGAACGCCAGTCCGCACTTCCTCATGTCGGCCCGGAGCAATCAGTTCCCGGTTACCGTCACCAACGAACTCCTGGAACCCATCCAGGTGCGAGTGGTGATTTCCCCCTCCAACCCCCAACGACTTCAGGTCCCCCCGTCCGAACTCATCACCATCGCTCCCGGGCAAAGCCAGACAGTCAACATTCACCCCGAGGCCTCGGCCAACGGACTGATCGGTGCCGAAGCACACGCCACAGATGCGGCTGGTCGCCAGGTGAGCAAGGAGATTCCGCTAAGCATCGAAGTAACTGATCTGGGTTTGATTGCCTGGATCATCGTGGGGGTCTCGGGCGCTGTGCTCATCGGTGCCACTGCGTGGCGAATCCGGCAAGTGCGACGACGAGACCGAGAAGCTGACTCAGCACCGGTCGAGGAGCAGAAGGCGAGTAACGACGAATGACTCAATCCAGCCCGGACACCGTGGCATTAGCCGCGACCACCGAGAATCGCGGACGTCGTCTGATGGGCGCGACGGCGCTGATGGCGTCCGGAACGATGGTTTCCCGGATCCTCGGGCTGGTGCGCGCAATCATGATTGCCTTCATCTTGGGCAACGGCACCATGCGCGCCGGCGTCCTGAGCCTGGCCCTGACCGTTCCCAGCTCGCTTTACATGCTGTTGGCCGGCGGCACGCTGAATAACGTCCTGGTGCCACAGGTCGTCCGTGCGGTCACGCACGATTCAGACGGGGGTAAGGCCTTCGTCGATCGAATCATGACCGGCTTCCTCATCGCACTGGGCGGCTTGACCATCATCTTCACCGTCGCTGCCCCGCTGGTTATGAGCGTCTACACCAAGCCCTTATGGCGCACTCCGGAAATGGCTGACCAGTGGCGCTCCCTGATCTTGATGAGCTATCTGGTCATGCCCCAGATCTTCTTCTACGGGATCTTCTTCCTCATCGGACAGGTGTTGAATGCCCGGGAGAAGTTTGGGCCCATGATGTGGGCACCAATTGCCAACAACGTGGTGTCGATCGCCTCACTCAGCCTTTACTTGAGCATCTGGGGAGCGCAGGCGACGTCCGGCGCAGCATTCAC
>CAYWIN010000022.1:0-14837 GCA_964458365.1 uncultured Propionibacteriaceae bacterium | reverse complement strand
GATCCGGATCGGTGCGGGTGAGGAGGTCACCCAAACCCATGCCGAGACCGGTGCGTCGTGGTGCTGCCACGTCAGGCTCCCTTCTGGTTCGCGCCGCGCTGGGCTAGTTCAGCCGCCGCCTGTAGGTAGGCCTGTGCCCCCGCAGATGCGGCGTGATAGTTGATAACGGACTGACCGTAGCTCGGTGCTTCAGACACACGAACAGATCGAGGAATCGTTGCCCCCAGGGTTTCATTGGGGAAATGTTTGCGAACCTCTTCGGAGACCTGAGTGGCCAGACGGGTGCGTGAATCAAACATGGTGAGAAGCACTGTGGAGAGGTAGAGCCGATCATTCATTGAGCCCTTGATGAGGTTGATTGTGCGCAGTAGCTGCGTGACACCTTCAAGCGCGTAGTACTCACACTGGATCGGGATCAGGATTTCATCGGCCGCTACGAGCGCATTGACAGTCAGAAGACCGAGTGATGGCGGGCAGTCAATGAAGATGTAGTCGACGTGGTGGTCGGCTTGGAAGTCACGCAGGGCGTGGAGTAAGCGACTCTCACGCGCAGGGACGTTGACTAACCCCACTTCGGCGCCTGCGAGGTCGACCGTTGCGGGCATCACCCACAGTGACCCGGCTTCGGGTGAACGCTGAATCAGGTCTGCGATCGGAACCTCGCCTGAAAGTGCCTCATAGGTGCCAGAGACACCTTCACCGTGATCAATTCCTAAGGCGGTGGAGGCATTGCCCTGAGGGTCAAGGTCGATCACAAGGACACGCAAGCCACCCAGAGCTAGCGCGGTAGCGATATTGACTGCCGTAGTGGTCTTACCAACTCCACCTTTTTGGTTTGCGATCACCATTGTTCGTGGCGCGAGCGGACGGGGCAGTGTTGTTTCACGTGGAACCGTTGATCGCAAGTCGTTGAGGTCGTCAGCCACCTCGCCCGGCGCCTCCGGGTCGTCGAATATGACGCGACGCGCCGTGGATGGTGGGGTTACGGACATCTACACTCCTGCAGCAATTCGTGTTTCACGTGAAACTTCACAATAGAGTCTCCGGGGTCACCCCGGGCAATGATCCCCAGCTGACCCACTTCTTGGACATCACAACCGTTGAGCGACCAGTGCCCAGGTCGAGTCACCAATCACTGGCGTTGCTCGTTCACTGACCTCGGTCCTCAGCCGCAGCTTTGCGATGAGTTCCGCGGAATCACGAACCTCATCGACCACCCCGGAACCCTTCAAGGCCAGGACTCGTCCACCGGATCCCATCAGTGGAACGCACCACCCCAGCAGCCTTCCGAGAGGTGCGACGGCACGACTTATCACCATGTCGTATCGGCCGTCATGCTGCTCAGCCCGACCTCGAACCACTGAAACCCGGTCACCCAAATCGAGTTCAGCAACGGCCAACTCCAGAAACGCAGATCGCCGCGCCAACGGTTCCAGCAAGGTGATCTTCAGGTCTGGACGAAAAACGGCCAGCGGTATCCCCGGCAAACCCGCACCAGACCCCACATCAACCACGCACGCGCCCTCGGGGATCAGGTCGGCAAAAGCGACCGAATTGAGGACGTGCCGCTGCCAGATCCGATCGGCTTCACGGGGGCCCAACAAACCCCACACAATTCCTCGATCAAGCAATATATCGACATAGCACTTGATCGCCTCTTGCCCGTCGCCGAAGTACTCGGCGTAGCCGTTGTTCACTTAGGCCTTGGGCAGAATCACCACGCGCCGCTGCGGCTCTTCACCTTCGGACTCACTCACCAGGCCAGCTGCAGCAACCACATCGTGCACGATCTTGCGCTCAAAGGGATTCATGGGTGCCAGACGCGCTGCCTCACCACTCTCATTGACTGAGTTCACCGCGTCAGCGGCAAGATCCTGGAGCACCTTGCGGCGACGCTCACGGTATCCAGCCACATCCAGCATCAGCCGACTGCGATGACCGGTCTCGGTCATCACTGCCAGGCGCGCCAATTCCTGCAGCGCCTCAAGGACCTCACCGTCTTTACCGACGAGTTGATCATTCTCAGTCACGATCGAAACATGGGCGCGCCCGCCCTCGCTATAGGTGTCGATATCGCCGTCCATGTCGGCAATATCCAACAACTCTTCTAGGTAGTCAGCGGCGATTTCACCTTCACCATCGAGAGCGACCAATCGCTTCGAAGGGGTGGCCTCCTCGCTGTCGGCGGCGACCTTCTCGGTCTGCTCAGCGTTTTCAGTCAACTCAGATTCTCCTTCATCACTTCTTGCGCTTGGCGCGGGTATTGCGACGGGGCTGCTGCCGCTGAACCACCTGTCGTTGCACCGTGGGTTCATCGGTCGAGGCACCATCGGCGGCAGAGGCGTCTGCGCCCTGCCGCTTCACCGTCGAGTCATTGTTTGAGCCCGCAGAGGCGGGTTTCGTGCCACGACGCTTCGCCGCCATCTGCTCAGGGTCGCGACCCTTAGCGCGCTGGCGGTCTTCCCAGTCCACATATGCCGGGGTGCCCGGGGCTGGATTGTTGTGGATGAGGATGTACTGCTGGCCCATCGTCCACAAGTTCGTCGTCAGCCAGTAGAGCAGGACGCCGATCGGAATACTGACACCGGTGATCGCATAGATCACCGGGAAGATGTACAGCATCATCTTCTGCTGCTGCGCCATCGGGCCGGTCAACGCCTCGGGCGGCATGTTCTTGCGCAGCAACTGGAGCTGGGTGATGAAGAGCACCACGGTCATCAGAATGATGAGCGCCAGCGCGACGAACTGGACCGACCCGAACGATTCCACCGGCAAGAACGTGCGGGAAATCGGAGCGCCGAAGATCGGTGCATTCTGCAGCGACTTCACCAGCGTCCAGTCTTGTTGGAAGAAGTAGCCAATAACGCCTGCCGAATCCTGTGCTCGCGACACGCTGTTCAGCACGTAGAACAGCGCCAGGAAGATCGGCATCTGAAGCAGCAATGGCAGGCAGGACGCCATGGGGTTGACACCCTCGTCCTTGTACAGCTTCATCGTCTCTTGTCCGAGACGCTCGCGGTCGTGACCCCACTTCTCGTTGATCTCTTTGACCTTGGGCTGAAGAAGCTGCATATTTCGCGACGAGTTGATCTGCTTCACGAACAGCGGAATCAGTGCGGTACGAATCACCACCGTCAACAAGACGATCGACAACGTCCAGGTCCAGCCCGAATCGAACGGCATTCCCAGCGTGATCAAGAGCCAGTGGAATCCCACCAAGATGCCTGACACCGCCCAGTACAGCGGGTACATGGCAGCGTTGAGAACACCGAGGAAATCGCCCCAGAAGTCCAACGGAATTAGCAGCCCCATCATCTCTAACCTCAATGCCCTTCGTGGCTGCCCGAACAGCAAGCCGATTGTGGATCGGGGGTGGTCATCTTCGCCGCCTGTTCAGCAGCCCATTCTTCAGCGGCAGGAGTCCCTGGAACGGGGTCATATCCGCCCGCCGCCCACGGATGACAACTACCCAAACGTTTCGCCGCTAGCCAAGATCCCTTCCCAGCGCCGTGCACCGTTACCGCCTCCAAGGCGTAAGCCGAACAAGACGGGTAGTACTTGCACACCTGGCCATAAAGCGGCGAAATCAAAAAGCGATAGGCCTTGAGCAGCCCAATCAGAACGTATTTCATGCGGCCAGCCGATCGAGGCAACTGTGCCACGCCGACTCAAAATCTTGGTCCAGACCCCCTGCTGCGGCCGCGGGCAAAGCACGGACGACCACATCGACGGGGAACGGGGAGTCGTTCAATACGCCAGCAACCAGATGGCGGAGTTGACGCTTGACCCGATTACGGGTGACGGCAGTACCGACGGCCTTCGAGACGATAAACCCGGCTCGTGATGGTGGTTGGTCCGTCCTGCGCGCATGCACGACCAGGCGGGGACGCCCACACCGGACGCCCTGACGCATGGTGTCGCTGAACTGACCGGTTCGGCGCAGTCGCGACTCCGAACCCAGCACCTGGCTACGCTCAGCCGGCCAGACGAACCCGGCCGCGACGGCGGCGGGAAGAAATGATGGCGCGACCCGCACGGGTACGCATACGCAGACGGAAACCATGGGTGCGGCTGCGACGCCGGTTGCTCGGCTGGAAAGTGCGCTTGCTCACGCGAATGCTCCACTGTTCGATGAAATTTCGGTACATATGCGCCGCGGGGACGCACGAGTGCCACGAAGGCGACTGGCTAACGATACGCAATCGGCGGCCCCGCGAGCAAACCGAACGAGCACACCAATCCCTGTCGAGCCGACACGCCGAGGAATCTGGATTTCATTTTCGAGATGGTTTGCGAAGCGGCTCACACCTCGGTAGGTTTTTTCCCAGCCAACGGGGACCCTTCCCGCGCTTGCGCCTATCCATTCACAGTCTGTGGATAGAGCTGTGGAAAATCGCTGTGAGGTTGCGAAGGAGGCCGACTCAATCCTTATGTCAGAGCCTCCATCGCCATCCCCCTCCCCCAACCCTGATCTGATCGCTTTATGGACCCATGTGGTCGAAAACTCAGACCCCTCGGCTCGCGGCTGGCTAGCTGGCGTCACTCCGGTGGCCATGCATGACTCATTGTTGATCCTTGCTGTGGCCAATGACTTCACTCGGGATCGGGTCGAGTCCCGACTGCGTTCGTCAATCGAAGAACAACTCTCTTCATATTTGGGCACCGATGCGCGGCTAGCCGTCACGGTAGATCCCGGAGTCGCCGGCGACCCAGCCTTTGACTCTGACTCCACCAACGCCGCCACCGATGAAACCTCCGAGCAGCAGGCCACTTCCGCACCACCACGGTCGGATGCCAACAAAGCTCACCCCCACAGCGGCAATCGCCTGAACCCGAAGTACTCCTTCGAATCGTTCGTGATCGGTTCATCCAATCGTTTTGCCCACGCCGCAGCCGTCGCGGTCGCCGAAGCGCCAGGCAAGGCGTACAACCCGTTGATGATCTACGGCGATTCCGGGCTCGGGAAAACCCACCTACTCCACGCCGTCGGTCACTACATTCGTCGCTACTACGACCGGGTCCGAGTGAAGTACGTCTCCACCGAAGAGCTCACTAACGACTTCATCAACTCCATTTCGGAGAACCGGACCGCTGAGTTCCGCCGGGCCTATCGAGACATCGACGTCCTCTTGGTCGACGACATCCAGTTCCTCGAGTCGAAGATTCAGACCCAGGAAGAGTTCTTCCACACGTTTAACACTCTGCACACTGCACAGAAACAGATCGTGCTGACCTCCGACCGCCCACCCAAAGCACTCGAAGCGCTTGAGCCCCGGCTACGCAGTCGTTTCGAGTGGGGCCTGATGACCGACATTCAGCCGCCCGACCTTGAAACTCGGATCGCGATCCTGAGGAAAAAGGCTGCCGTCGAGCAACTCACCGCCGGACCCGACGTGTTGGAGTTCATCGCCAGCCGGATCAAGACCAATATTCGCGAACTCGAAGGCGCTCTGATCCGCGTCACCGCGTTCGCCAGCTTGAACCGTCAGGAAGTCGATCTGTCGCTGGCCGAGATCGTTTTGCGTGATCTCATACCCGAGGGCGGCGAAACCCAGATTTCTTCGACCGCGATCATGACGCACGTCGCCGACTACTTCTCCGTCACCGTTGACGAGCTTTGTGGACAGAGCCGAACCCACGTCCTGGTGACCGCACGTCAGATCGCGATGTACCTGTGTCGAGAACTCACTGACCTCTCACTTCCCAAGATTGGTCAGCTCTTTGGCGGGCGGGATCACACCACAGTGATGCACGCAGACCGCAAAATTCGTCAGCTTCTCCGCGAGCGGCGAAGCGTTTTCAACCAAGTTGCCGAGATCACCACTCGGATCAAGCAGTCCCCGCTGCGCTAGGCGTTTCGCCTCCAAATGCCCGGTCACAAGGCTCTTTTGTGATGCTTGCACGCACCCAGCCGTTTCCCTGTCACCCATTAGGGGGACGTTGTAAACAGCTGTGGATAATTTTGGGGATAACTTCCAGACCCTGTGAGGAGACCTCCGGGCCGCCTGCGTCGTCCGCAAATCCTCCCCGTGTAGTTCCCCCACAAACGACAAGTTTTCAACATCCCGACACGCAAGCGGAGTACGGAATTCACTCGTTGTCCACCTCATCCACAGCCGCTACTACCTCTATGAATTTGTTACATCCCATCAAGACTCAAAGTCAGCGCTGTGCACATTCGTATCGAGATCCTCATCCAACCCTCAATCGAAACTGCCTGATCAGGCCTGGTCACTGCGCATCTGTGAGGCCGCGTCGATATGATCAACCGACAACGTGTCTTTCATAGGGGGCAACAGTGAAGATTCGTCTCGATCGTGACGTGCTTGCCGAAGCTGTTCAGTGGGCGGCCCGCAGCCTGCCCACTCGTCCAAGCGTGCCGATCCTGGCCGGATTATTGGTGAAAGCCACAGGCGGCGACGTGATCATGAGCAGCTTCGATTACGAGACGTCCGCCCAGATCACCGTGCCCGCGACCGTGATGGATGAGGGTGTCGCTTTGGTCTCGGGACGACTCTTGGCCGATATTGCCCGTTCGTTGCCCAATCGAGTTGTCGACATCAGCTCCGACGAAACTCGGATGGAACTGGTCTGTGGCACAGCGCGTTTCACCCTGCAGACCTTGCCAGTGGCTGACTATCCCGCGCTGCCCGAGATGCCCGAAGCGACCGGTGTGATCGCCAGCGAACAATTCGCACAAGCCGTCTCCCAAGTGGTCGTTGCTGCTGGACGAGATGAACTCCTTCCGGTATTCACGGGCGTTCGAATGGAGATCGACAAAGACTCACTGTCCCTTTTGGCCACAGACCGCTACCGGATGGCGCTGAAAGAGCTTGCCTGGCAACCGCGCCGCGGTTCCGAAGGTGCGGCCTTGGTGCCTGCCCGGGTGCTTGCCGAGACGGCAAAGTCCATGACCGCTGGCGAGCAAGTGACCGTCAGCTTGTCGAGCTCCGAATCCGGTGACGGACTGATTGGTTTCGAGGGAAGTGGGCCGGCGGGATTGCGGCACATCACTACCCGCCTGTTGGATGGTGAGTTCCCCAAGGTCCGTCATTTGATGGATGTCACGGCCGCGGTCAGTGTGCGCGCCAACACCACCGATGTGATCGCCGCCGTGAAACGTGTCGGGTTGGTCGCCGAACGAAATACCTCCTTGCGCATGCTGATCGCCGAAGGTTCAATCACGTTGGAGGCCGCTACCGGGGATCAGGCCCAGGCCGTCGAAGCGCTCGAAGCTGTGGTTGAGGATGTCACCGGGAGTGGTCTAACGATGACCGCAGCCGGATTCAACCCGCACTACCTTTCTGATGCTCTCGCCGCACTTGACAGCCCCTACGTGCAGTTTTCCTTCACTGCACCAGGGAAACCCTGTCTGATGATGGGGCTAAATGAGCTTGATGGAGAGCCGATTTCTGACTACCGGCACGTCATCATGCTGATGCGCCTGCCGGCTTGATCATTTCTCCGCCCGAGCGGAAGACCATCGGGGCTTTGCCATGTTTGTGACGCACCTGAATCTGATTGACTTCCGCTCCTACTCCAACGTCGAGTTGCCGCTCGAATCCGGGGTCACCACTTTTGTTGGGGCAAATGGCCAGGGAAAGACCAACCTGGTCGAGGCCATCGAAGTTTTGGCCACCCTGGGATCACACCGCGTTGCCACCGATGCACCTTTGATTCGAGCTGGCGCCGAACGGGCTTTGGTTCGAGCTCGAGTTCAAGCCGGCATCGACGACGAGCGCAGTCTGGTGCTCGAACTTGAAATCAACGCGGGAAAGGCCAATAAGGCCAGTCTGAACCGTTCTCCGTTACGTCGTCCCCGGGACCTTCTTGGGGCTGTGCGGGTGGTCCTCTTTTCACCCGAGGATCTCGCTATCGTCAAAGGTGATCCGAGTGAGCGTCGTCGGTTTATCGACGAACTATCCACTGCCCGATGGCCTCGGCTGGCCGGCGTTCGGGCCGACTACGACAAAGTGCTTCGGCAGCGATCCACCCTTCTGAAGACCGCGCTTGGACGTTCGGGGCGTTCCGCCGGCACCGACATCAGTGCGACCTTGGATGTCTGGGACGCCCAGTTGGCTAACTTCGGGGCAGAAATCGTGGTCGCTCGGCTCACCACACTGGCCGAGCTTCAGCCACGCGTTCAAGACGCCTACGCCCAGATTGCTCCAACGAAGGGGCACGCTGGCCTGGAGTACAAATCTGGGTCGGTCACCGCAGCGGCCAGTCGTGATGAGGTCGCCGACGTCCTCATCGAATGTATGGCTCAGCGCCGAGGTGAGGAGTTAGCTCGCGGTCAATGCTTGGTCGGTCCACACCGCGATGACCTGGTACTCAACTTGGGTGAACTTCCAGCAAAGGGATATGCCTCTCATGGTGAATCCTGGTCGTTTGCGTTGGCGTTGCGCCTGGCGTCTTTGAACCTCTTGCGGCAGGACGGGGTCGAACCCGTCTTGGTCTTAGACGACGTGTTCGCCGAGCTGGACCAGACGCGTCGCACACGGTTGGCGACCATGATCGAACCGGCACACCAAGTCTTGATCACGGCCGCCGTATCTGAAGATGTCCCACCGGCGCTGCGCGGGGCTCGATTTGCGGTGGCGAGCGGAACAGTCTGCGCAGACCCGAAAGCTGACTAATTCTGGGAGACTATGGCTGTGAGCGACAGTCCTCAGCACGACCCCAACGGGGTTGAACTCGCCCGGCAGATTGCTCGGTCTGCCCGGGGAGGCGTCGTGAAGCCGCGCCGCCGAACGTCGTCTGAGAACCGCACTGAAGGTTTGACCCCACTGGGAGACCTCATCGGAGAGGTAATTGAGCGGCAGGGATGGACCCGCCAACTGAGCTTGCGACACCTGCTGTTACGTTGGCCCGCTTTGGTGGGCAGCGTGAATGCGGCCCACTGCGAACCTGAGCATTACGAGGCAGGCATCCTGACCGTCCGAGCGGAATCGTCAACGTGGGCGACGTCGCTGCGAATGATTGCCCCTCAACTGGTGGCGACCCTGAATGAAGCTTTGGGGCAAGGATCGGTCACAAAAGTCGTCGTGGTGGGACCACAAGCTCCCAGTTGGAAGAAGGGCAAACGATCAGTTCCCGGTCGTGGACCACGCGACACCTACGGGTAGGTGTGAGGGGCGATCAGAAATTCCGGACCAGCGCGAGCAATTCGGGAACCAAGACCGTCACAAAGAGAACAACGGCCCCCGTGATCAGGTATGAGTAGGCCAACTGACGTTCGGCGGGTCCGAGGCGACCGAAGTGGTGTCTCGCCGCAGTGAATGGATTGGTGGATTTCGCGGGTGGTTCAACGATGGCGCGGCGGGCCGACGGTTGCTCATTGTGGGACTCCCCGAAGCCACGTACGCGGTTTGCGGAGCCTGCCTTCATCACAAGACGAAATGCTATGCACTCCGGTTGCGATTCCACAGTCCCCCAAAAGGGGTCAATCTGGTTGAGTCTGACCATCGACATCCGTGAGCGCCCGGATTTAGCGCTTTGCGGGCCCCGGGTGTGTACCCGGCCACGTACAAACCCCCGCGAGTGGCTCGGCAGGGGCCTGAAAGCTCATCTAGGGCCCATCACGTAGTCCCGCCTGCCCAAGGAATTGGGAGCTATCAGCTAAGATGGACCCATTCCAGCATGAGCCGCCGAGTCAGCGACTTCGGTGGCCATTATTACGTCTGAGGGGATAACACGTGAGCGACGACCCCATCGTCACTATGTCCGCCGCGGAAGCCGCGCATGTTGATGCCGGCTCCTACGATGCCTCCGCTATCACCGTCCTCGAAGGACTTGAAGCGGTTCGCAAGCGGCCGGGCATGTACATCGGATCAACGGGCGAACGTGGTTTGCACCATTTGGTCTACGAAGTGGTCGACAACGCAGTGGACGAAGCCCTTGCCGGATACTGCGATTCGATCTTGGTGGAGTTGTTGGACGCCGATGGGATTCGCGTCACCGACAATGGCCGAGGCATCCCGGTCAAGGAACACCCCAAAGAGAAGATTTCTGCACTCACCGTTGCCCTGACCATGCTGCATGCTGGGGGCAAATTTGGAGATGGCGGATACAAAGTCTCCGGCGGTCTCCATGGTGTCGGCGTGTCAGTTGTGAACGCGCTGTCTGATTCGTTGACCGTTGATGTCGAGCGTGACGGTTACCACTGGCAGCAGTCGTTCAGTCTGGGCGACCCGAAGGCGCCCCTGCAGCGCCTGGAGGAAAGCACAAACTCCGGCACGACGGTCACCTTCTTTGCCAGCCCCACCATCTTCGAGACCACCACATACTCCTATGAGACGTTGGCCACCCGATTTCGGGAGATGGCGTTTTTGAATAAGGGCCTCAAGATCACTATTGCCGATCGACGCTCCGCCCAGATCTCTGAGGATGACGACGACGCTCCCGAAGCGGAACGGCGCGAACAGACCTTCTGCTACGCCAACGGGTTGATCGACTATGTGACCTACCTCATCGGAAGCAAAGAGAAGGTCAACTCATCGGTGATCGCGCTGGAGGCCACCAACCGCGAACAGCACATGAGCCTGGAAGTGGCGATGCAGTGGAATACCTCCTTCGCTGAGAGTGTCCACACCTTTGCCAACACGATCAACACCCACGAGGGCGGCACCCACGAGGAGGGCTTCCGCGCGGCGCTGACCAACACGGTCAACAAGTGGGGAGAAACCTGGGGAATGATCAAGAAACGCGACGATCGCGTTTCGGGCGATGACATTCGTGAGGGGCTCACCGCGATCATCTCCATCAAGCTGGCAGAACCCCAATTCGAGGGCCAAACGAAGACCAAGCTGGGAAACACCGAGGCGAAGTCCTTCGTGCAAAAGCTGGTCAACGACCTGTTGGGTGACTGGTTCGAGAAGAACCCGTCCGAAGGCAAGGACATCGTCCGCAAAGCGCAGGCGGCGGCGACAGCTCGGGTAGCGGCTCGCAAAGCCCGCGATCTCGCGCGCAGCCGAAAAGGACTACTTAACAAGGGTCAGTACGGCAAACTCAGCGACTGCTCGTCCACCGAGCCCGCAGAATGTGAAGTCTTCATCGTCGAGGGTGACTCCGCTGGTGGCTCAGCAAAGGGCGGACGTGATCCACGCACTCAGGCAATCTTGCCGATTCGAGGCAAGATCCTGAACGTCGAAAAGGCGCGCCTGGACAAGATCCTGCAGAACCGCGAAGTTGAGGCCATTTTCAACACTCTCGGTACCGGAGTCCAAGACGACTTCGACATCGACAAACTGCGGTATCACAAGATCGTGTTGATGGCCGATGCTGACGTCGATGGTGCCCACATCCGCACTTTGCTGCTGACCTTGCTTTTCCGGTTCATGAAGCCGCTCATCAACGCCGGGCATGTCTATTTGGCTCAGCCGCCGCTGTTCCGGCTTCGGTGGAGTAATGCTCCGCACGAGCTGGCCTATTCCGACAACGAACGAGATTCGTTGCGCGATGCGGGTGTGGCTGCGGGCAAGAAGCTGCCGAACGTGAACCCGATTCAGCGATACAAGGGTCTGGGTGAAATGAACGCCGAAGACCTGTGGGACACCACGATGGCCCCAGATAAGCGGGCACTGCTCCAAGTGACTTTGGATGACGCCGCCGCAGCCGATCAGACCTTCACCATCTTGATGGGCGAGGACGTCGAGCAGCGCAGGAGCTTCATTCAGCGCAACGCAAAAGATGTTCGCTTCCTCGACATCTAGTCCACCCACCCACCCGTAGACCAACCAGGGCATGCAGCCAAGGAGAACGCGATGACAGACGGGCCTAACGAGACCGAAGGCACCGAGGTCGAACAGGTCGTCCCCGAACAGGGATTGGCACCGACCGCCGCGAAGACCGAGGAGATCGATCTTCAAGTTGAGGTAGAACGCTCCTACCTCGACTACGCGATGAGCGTGATCGTGGGTCGCGCGCTGCCCGACGTTCGTGACGGACTTAAGCCGGTGCATCGCCGAGTGCTGTATGCGATGTACGACGGTGGCTATCGTCCGGATCGCGGCTGGAATAAGTGTTCGCGTGTCGTGGGTGAAGTGATGGGCCTGTACCACCCGCACGGTGACTCAGCGATCTATGACACTTTGGTGCGTCTCGCTCAACCTTGGGTGATGCGGGCCCCGTTGGTGGCTGGTCAAGGCAACTTTGGTTCTCCGGGAAACGATCCTGCTGCCGCCATGCGATACACCGAGTGCAAGATGGCTCCGCTGTCGATGGAGATGGTGCGTGACATCACCGAGAACACCGTCGACTTCACCCCAAACTATGACAACCGGGAAATGGAGCCGACCGTCCTTCCGGCGCGCTTTCCTAACTTGTTGGTGAATGGGTCGACCGGTATCGCGGTAGGCATGGCGACCAATATTCCTACCCACAATCTGCGTGAAGTCGCTTCGGCTGTTCAGTGGGCGTTGGAAAACCCCGAAGCCACCAAGGAAGAGCTGCTCGAAGCGGCCATGGAGCGAATCAAGGGACCGGATTTTCCCAGCGGCGCTCTGATTGTGGGACGCCAGGGCATCGAGGATGCCTACCGCACAGGACGCGGGTCGGTGATCATGCGTGCGGTGATCGACATCGAAGAGGACAAGAACGGTCGCACGATGCTGGTGGTGACCGAGCTTCCATACATGTGTAACCCGGATAACTTGGCGGTGAAGATTGCCGAGCTCGTGAATGCGGGAAAGCTCAGCGGGATCGCCGACATTCGTGATGACTCCAGCGCACGTACCGGACAGCGTCTGGTGATCGTCTTGAAGCGTGATGCGCAACCACGTGTCGTGATGAACAACCTGTACAAGCACACGCAGCTCCAGGACACCTTCGGCTGCAACATGCTCGCCTTGGTGGATTCAGTGCCTCGCACCTTGCGTCTTGACCAGTTCTTGTCGCATTGGATCAAGCATCAGATTCAGGTCATCCAGCGCCGCACGGCATTCCGGTTGGATGAAGCCCAAAAGAAGGCACATCTGGATCGCGGCCTCGTGAAGGCCTTGAATCGGCTAGATGAGGTGCTGGCTCTGATCCGCGCTTCACGCACCGCCGACGCGGCCCGCGAGGGTTTGAAAGAGCTGCTGGACGTCGACGATGACCAGGCGCTGTACATCCTCAATCAGCAGCTGCGACGCCTTGCCGCCATGGAGATTCAACAGATCATTGATCGCCTGGCTGAGGCCGAGCGAATCATCGCCGACCTGAAGGACATCCTGGCTAAGCCCGAACGCCAGCGGCTCATCGTCAGCACGGAGCTGAGTGAAATCGTGGACAAGTACGGTGACGAGCGCCGCACTCGAATTGTTGCCGCAGACGGTGATTTCAGCGACGAGGACTTCATCCCTGACGAGGACATGGTGGTTACCATCACGCGCGGGGGCTACGCCAAGCGCACCCGCAGCGACCAGTACCGCACCCAAAAGCGAGGCGGTAAGGGTGTCCGGGGTGCCACCCTTCGCGCAGATGACGAAGTCGATCACCTCTTCGCGACGACCAATCACCAGTGGATCTTGTTCTTCACTAACTTGGGCCGGGTCTATCGGGCGAAGGTGTGGCAACTGCCGGAAGCTGGACGCGACGCCAAGGGTGGCCATGTTGCCGGACTACTCAGTTTCCTGCCCGATGAACGAATCGCTGAAGTGTTGACCTTGCGCAGCTACGACGACGCTGCGTACCTGTTGCTGGCTACCCGCACCGGCCTGGTGAAGAAGACCGAACTGCGTGCCTACGACTCGCCGCGGCAAGCCGGAGTAATAGCGGTCAACTTCCGTCAGCCTGATGACGAGTTGATTGGAGCGGCTTTGTGCTCGCCCAATGATGACGTCCTCCTCATTTCCCGGAAGGGACAAGCCATTCGGTTCGGCGCTGATGATGCCCAACTGCGTCCAATGGGCCGAGCCACCTCGGGTGTGACGGGCATGAAATTCCGCAATGGTGACGCGCTGTTGTCGATGTCGGTCATCGATGTGGATCTTGATGAGGACGAACGATTCGTCTTTACGGTGACCGACGGTGGATTCGCGAAACGTACGCCCGTTGGTGAGTATCGCCAGCAGGGTCGCGGCGGCCTGGGAATTAAGGCGATGAAACTCAACTCCGAACGAGGATCGTTGGTTGGTGGCCTTGTGGTGACTGATTCTGATGAGGTCATTGCTATCAAGGTCAGTGGCCAGATTGTGCGTTCGGCGGTTGCTGAGGTTCCGGCCAAGGGTCGTGACACGATGGGTGTGAAGTTTGTATCTGTCACCGGTGATGACGCTGTTTCGGTGATTGCACTCAACCCAGAGTCCACTGCTGAAGCGGAGGATTTGGGTTCGAGTGAACCTGCATTGAGTGAGCAAGGTACGGTTATTGCCGAAAGCGACACCGAGGAGGGTGACGGTGACTGATCGACCCGAAGTTGCGGGAGAAGAAACTCCCGACGATCCGACCTCGAGTAAGACGGCCGGCGGTGGTGGCACCGACCCGGGCGTTGAGGCGAGTGGAGACACGGTCGTTCAGGTGGGTTCGTTGGCTTCTGGCAGCGGAAAGAAACCAGCAATGGGACGTAGTCGGCAGACAACCTCACGTCGACGGCGTAGTGCGGCGGCCAAGGCCACCGTAAAGGAACCCAGCAACGAACCTAAGCCGCAGATTCCTAAGCCGACCACGAAGGGCGCTTCTGAGCCCACAAAGACCACCAGTGACGACCTAATGGCGGCTTTTGACCGACACGAAATACCTGATGGTGGCGTGAAGGGGAAGGCTCAGGTGGAGTCCGCGAAAGCCACTCAGGCAAAAGCTGAACCAGCGAAGCCTGCGCCTGCCAAGGCCGAAGCCAAGAAGCCAGAGGTGGTGAA
>CAYWIN010000021.1:0-14859 GCA_964458365.1 uncultured Propionibacteriaceae bacterium | reverse complement strand
CCTCATTGCTGGGCACGCTGGCACCGGTGGCGGCATGCATGGCATGAACCATGTCGGAGACGCCGCGCAGTTCGTCGGGGGTGTGATGCCAGGGGTCGCACGCCTCGGACTTGGAGTAGACCTCAATGGTCGGGTACCGATGCCCAAACCCGGCAAAGGCCACGGCATGGTCACTCTCGGCGATCACCAGATTGTGGTACGCGGCGTAGTTGGGCCCATATTCGTTGTACAGGTTCGGGTTGTTTCGCAACCGGTGCATGGCCAGTTCGTGTTGAACGCCGCGCTCGTCGATGGCAACCAGCTGCTTGTGAAGATGATCGAAGGAAGCCCCCGCCGGGCGAAGCCAGTTTTGAAAGACGGCCACGTAGCGGGCATAGCGGTTCAGGTCGAACAGCCCGGTCATTGACCCGACCGTGAAATCGAAGAAGCGAAAATGCTCGTCACCGGTGAGCGTGCCAGATGAAGCCAACTGGTCGCTGTTGGTGGCACCGTCGACGAAGTGACGGCGCGCAACCACCACATCGTGGCTGCTGCCAAAAAAGCCCGACGCGGCCTCGATCTGGTCAGCCTCACTCATTGCCGCTAGCTGATCGGCTGTCATCCCGGTGGCGCTGAGTTTGCGGCGGATGACCTGCAAAACGTGCGCGCGTCCGGCCGGTGACGCCAAGTAGTCCGCCTCGTGTTGTTGGACGGACGGGGGCAGCTGGTAGCCGTAGTTCACATGCCAGTAGTCGTAACTGAGGATCTCGAAAAGGTTCGGGATACGGCGAAACTCGGCCACCGTGGCGTCGAGATGATCGGCGGGCAGCTGGTCGAGCTGCTGCCAGCCGCCGTTGGTGGTGCGAACCAGTCGCGACTTTTCCGGGGGCGTGTCCAGGTAGCGCCGCTCGCAGAAGGCGCAGAAGGTGCCGTGATCGGCGGGGTCCAGTGGTGCCGCTTCGGCCATGCTGAAGTGGAGGGGGCGGTTGCCGCGTCCAGGAACGGTCCACACCTCAGTGCCGCTGAACGGATTGAGCTGTTTTATGGTGCCGTCTTTGAGCTCGGACAGGAACTCTGGTTCGCGCAAATAGGGCGGATCGGTGCCCGTCATTGGTCCTCCCTGGGCTTGAGCTTTCCCCAGGCTAGCCCGCGATCTGGTGGCGTGCCGACGATCCGCAATCACCGTGTTGAGCATGTCGGTTGACACAGCGACTCGGCCGCACGGGCCGAGTCGCTTGAGCGAACCTAGACGATTGCCGCCAGTCGCGAGGAGGAACCCGAACGGCGTGGGCCAAACCAGCGCTCCAGCTCGGTCAAGGTGCCCCCATCGGCGAAACACTCGGTGACGTGATCGGCGGCATCTTGAACCTCGCGACAGGAACCGCCCATGGCCACCCCGCGTCCGGCCCAAGACAACATCTCGATGTCGTTGCGACCATCTCCAATGGCCAGCACGTCGTCGGCGGTGAACCCCAGAGCGCCGACCACCGCGCCCAGACCGGTGGCCTTGTTGACTCCGGCAGGCGCGATATCGAGCCAGGCGCTCCACCCCACCGAATAGCTCACCGAATGCAGGCCGATTCGTTCGGCCAGATCCAGGAAATCGGTATCGGATGCGTCGGGATCGCGCACCACAATGCGGGTGACGCCCTCAGCCGCCAACTCGTCGGGGCTGACCACGTCGATCTTTCCGCCCAACTCGCCTTCGGGGAAATGCTTGGTCACCCGGTAACCCACGCCCACCACCTCAGCGGCCATCGCAGCCCGAGGATGTTCGCGAAGCACGCCTTCAATCACGGGAGTGGGGTCGAAGGTGTGGGCTCGAAGGAGTTCGAAAGGTGGGAACTGAACGGTGACCGCCCCATTTGAACAGACCGCAGGGCCTGCAGGCAGATCAAGCTCTTCAAAGACCGGTTGTGTGGCGCGCCAGGCGCGACCGGTCGTCAAGATGACCGGAATTCCGGCCATCGCTACGCGTCGAATCGTTCGACGCAACTCGTTGGGTAGCACTCCTTCGTGATCGACAATCGTTCCGTCGACATCTAGTGCCACCACTCGCGGCTTCCAATCCGCGTGGTTACTTTTCTTCATCGTGCATCCAGGCTAGCTGCCTGCGGTGACGTATCGGTGAACGGGTGATGAATCCTGCTTAGCGCGCGGCAGGACCTCAGCGCGGCATTCGTCACGGATTGGTTCAGGCGAACTTCTTTTTCAACTTCTTGATGTCGGTCGCCGTCAAACCCAAACCGGACCGAAGGTAGCGAGCAATGCTGCCGTACTTCTGTTTGGCTTTCTTCAGGCCGCTTCGCAAGGTGGTGGCGGTCGTGCCCTTGGTCCGCAGATACTCGCTCATCACCTGGCGGTCGTTCGCGCCGATGGCATACATCACCATGGCGATGGTCCATCCGGTGCGGTCCATTCCCGCCGAGCAGTGAACCAAAACGCTGCCTTTTGCAGCGGCTGCGGCGCGCAGGGCCTTGGCGAAAGCTGCCCGCCGCTTCGCATCGGTGACATAGCGGGAATAGATCGCGTCAGAGTTGATCACGATGTTGAGGTGGGTGACCTTTGGCAGGGCCGGGTCGGGGTACTTCACCCGCTTGCTCTTCGTCCGCAGATCGATGATCAGCCCATTGCGCAGTTCCGTGGCGAGCTTCAGCTTGTCGTTCTGGGTAGCCCCGGAGAGCTTGGCCGTGCGCAGCAGGACACCCTTTTTGAACCCATAGCGAGCCAAAGCGTCGCGCTCATTGACCACCCCAGCCAGGCTGATGCTGGACGGATAGGTGAAGGTCTGGTTGCCCAGCCCAGAGGTGAAGACCTGGCCTTTGGTGAACCGCCGTAGATAGGCCGTGCGTCCCTTGATCGTCGCAGAAACGCGCGCAGCTGTGGGTTTCCCTAGGGCGGTGATGCCCACAATCGGGATTCCACTAACGGTGCCCGATGCGGTGCCGGCCGAGGCTGGCGGCGTGACAAAGCTCAGTGAAAGCAGGCCAGCCAGCAGGCCGGAAAGCAAGGTGCGGGTCTTGCGCATGAAACCTCCTAGTCGCCACCAGTGTGTGCTTTCGCGTCTCGGGCGTCCAATCTGGCGTCACGAATCCGGACGCCGGTTACCTCAGAAGTACCAGCCTCAGGCTTGCGGGCGCAGGTACTCCATCCCGCCCAGGAACGGACGCAACGCCGGCGGAATGTACACCGAGCCGTCGGCCTGCTGGTGGTTTTCGAAAAGCATGATGATGGTGCGGGTCATGGCGCACAAAGTGCCGTTGAGGGTGGCCGCTGAACGGACGCCACTGTCGTCACGCATCCGAATATTTAGTCGGCGTGCCTGGAACTCGGTGCAGTTGCTGGCCGAGGTGATTTCGCGGTACTTGTCTTGGGTGGGCAGCCAGCCGTAACAGTCGTATTTGCGGGCGGCGCTCAAACCCAAATCACCGGCGGCCACTTCGAGAACCTGGAACGGGATCTCCAACGCGTTGATGAATTCCTTCTCGAAGTTCAACAGCTTCTGGTGCTGGACCTCGGCCTCGGACGGGTCGCAGTAAACGAACATTTCGGCTTTATCGAACCAGTGCACCCGAAAGATGCCTTTGGTGTCTTTGCCGTAGCTTCCCGCCTCACGACGGAAACAGGGGCTGTACCCCAGGTAGTAGCGCGGCAAAGTGGCCGCGTCGAGGATCTCCTCAGAGTGGTACGCCGCCAGCGCCACCTCTGAGGTGCCGACCAAGTACAAATCGTCGGCGGGCAGATGGTAGACATCCTGGGCAGCCTGGCCGAGGAAGCCGGTGCCTTCCATGGCCGACGGCTTGACCAGCGCCGGAGGAATGATCGGAGTGAAACCCCAGCCGATGGCCTTGCTGACCGCCAAATTCAACAAGGCGAATTCGAGTTGAGCGCCGATCCCGGTGAGGAAGTAGAACCGGGACCCAGACACTTTGGCGCCGCGCTCCATGTCGATCGCACCCAGCATTTCGCCGATCTCTAGATGATCCCGCGGGGTGAAACCTTCGGCGGCAAAGTCACGTGGGGTGCCGATGGTCTCCACCACGACGAAGTCATCCTCCCCGCCGAGCGGGACGTCGTCGAACACCGGGTTGGCGATCTGCCGAATCAGATCGTCGAAGGTAACCGACGCTTGGTTGGATGCGGCTTCGGCCTGCTTCACCGAGGCCGCCAACTCCTTGGTGCGGACCAGAAGGGCGGCTTTGGCGTCGCCCTGCGCGCGGGCGATCTGCTTGCCGAGATCCTTTTGCTCAGCTCGCACATTTTCGAACGCTGCGATTGCAGCGCGACGAGCCTCGTCGGCCGAAATCAGCTCATCGATCAGTTCGACGGACTCGCCGCGTGCCGATTGGGCACGGCGGAGCAGGTCAGGATCAGTGCGCAGCAGTTTCGGGTCGATCACGCAGCAAAGCCTATCGCCGTTACTGACCTGGAACCGGACGTGTGTGGACCTGGGTAATCGGCGGGTGTTCGGCACGGAAATCGTTGATCGGGGCATCGGCGGCATAGCCAAGAGCCAAGCCGGTGATCAACTTGTAGTGCTGGGGAATCTCAAACTCGACATCGATAGGCGCTCGCCACACCGCCAGCGTCCCAATGAAACAGGAACTCACCCCATGGGCATGAGCTGCCAGCGCCAACGTTTGCGCCATCAAGCCAACATCCATCGCCGAGAAGGGAAGCATTCGGTCGTGGACGAACAGCCAGGCGACCGCTGGTGCGCCAAAGAACTCGCAGTTGCGACGCGCGTGGGTGTCGCGAGCTTCCCGATCTTCGCGGCCAATACCCAAATGGGTGTACAACTCCTTGCCCACTTTGATGCTGCGCGGTCGCACATCGTCGGGGTAGGGAGCCCAAGCCTTGAAATCGCCGTCGGGGAAGCCACCGGTGAACAACGCCTTCACAACGGCGGACGGCTTGCGCCGGTACAGTCCCAGCGACTGGTCAAACGTCGAGGTGTAGGCGGTGCGCAGACGCTCCAACCTCGGACCGGTGGCCAAGGCAAGGCAGTAGGCCCGAGTGTTGCTCCAGCTCGGTGCGTAGCGGGCATCGTCGAGAATGGCGTCCAAGGTTTCTTCGGGCACCGGATCGGACCTGAAGCTGCGCGTGGTGTGGCGGGTTCGGATCAGTTCGGAAAACTCATCAGGAGACACACGCGGAGTCTAATGCTGGAGCCGATAGCCGACCCCAGGTTCGTTGATGAGGTGGCGGGGATGGCCAGGGTCACGCTCGATCTTTCGGCGAATCTGATTGGCGAAGACCCGCAAGTAATGGTGTTCGCTGCCATAGCTGGGCCCCCACACGCTGCGCAGCAGCTCTTCATGTGAGACCAGGTGGCCGTCGTGGCGGGCCAGTTCGGCCAGCAATCGCCACTCAGTCGGAGTGAGATGGATTGGTGAGCCGTCCAGGCTGGCCTCGTGGTCGACGAAATTCAGCTCGAGGTCAGCTGACCGGAGTGCGGCAGGGGCGTCAACCTCGGTCTGGGTTCGTCGCAACACCACCCGGACCCGGGCCAGCAATTCGTCCATGTTGAAGGGTTTGGCAACGTAATCGTCAGCCCCCTCGTCAAGGGCTTCCACTTTGTCGTCGGAATGCTGACGAGCCGAGAGCACGATCACCGGAACGGTCGAGTGTGCGCGGATTCGGCGCAAAACCTCGACACCGTCGAGATCGGGAAGACCAAGATCGAGAATCATCAAGTCAGGCTTCTGGGCTAGGAAAATGTCGACCGCTTCGAGACCAGTGCCAGCCAGCAGTACCTCGTGATCGCGCGCCCGCAAGTTGATTCGCAGCGTCCGCTGCAAAACGGCATCATCGTCGACCACCAGAATGCGGCTCATGCGGGGGACCCTTCCTGCTCGAGGGGTTCGGCAGACAAGGCCACCACCATGGTGAGTCCTCCACCGGGGGTCGGTTCCGCAGCCAGTTCGCCGTCCATCGCTTCGGTCAGACCGCGGGCCACGGCCAGCCCCAGGCCGAGGCCGTCATCGCTGGGCACGTCCGACTGGCGCTGGAAAGGCTCAAAGATGCGCTCCTGGTCGTCGCTCGGCACCCCTACCCCGTTGTCGATCACACGGATTTCGACACGATCGCGGACACGGCTGGCCAACACCAAAACGGGTCCGTCGGACGTCTGGTAGCGAATCGCATTCTCCAGCAGATTGTTCAACACGCGATCCAGCAGCCCGGCGTCGGCCTGGACGACGCGAGCGTCCGGTTCGATCATCCAGCTCACCCGATCGGGGTTACTCAGTCCGGCCGACGTCGAAGGAACAAGCTCTTCCAGGTCGGTTGGGGTGATCGTGGCGACCAGCGCACCCACTTGGAGGCGCGAAAGATCCAACAGGTTGCCGACCAGGCCTTCGAGTCGATCGGCAGACTCTTCAATGGCCGCCTTCAGCTCCTCTTCGTCCTGTGGTGACCAGGTGATCTCTTTAGACCGCAAGCTGCCAATGGCGGCCTTGATTCCGGCCAAAGGTGTGCGTAGGTCGTGGGAAACCGCTGACAGCAATGCGCGGCGTGCGTCATTGTCGCGAGCCAGTCGCGCCGCCGAATCGGCTGATGCTTGCAGTTCTTCGCGCTGCAGGATGGCCCCCGCGTGGGTGGCAAAGGCGGTGAAGAGTCGACGCCGATCAGCCGACAGACCTGCCGGTTGCAGCACCAACTCGTAGTCACCGAGCGCCCGTTCGTGGTCGCCGAGCGCCACCGGATCGAAGGGGCCGACCGATGCAATCACCGTGGCGATACCGATCGGCTCGCGCCGGGTCACCCCGGCGGCCTCCACTCCGAACATGTCGACCGCGCGGGTCAAGAGCAGGGGCAGCTGGTCGGTTGCGCCCAACAAGGTGTTGGCCAGTTCCGCCAGGGCGGACGCCTCCCGCTGGGCGGCCCGGGCCTCCTCCGTGCGCCGGGCGTTGCGGTGGACGATGGTGGCCACCAAGACGCCGACCAGGACGAACACCACCAGAGCGAGGGCATTCTTCGGATCAGAAACGGTGAATGTGGCGATCGGCTGAACGAAGTACCAGTTCAAGAGCAACGAGCTGACTACGGCGGCCACCACAGCAGGCACGACTCCGCCAAGTACGGCGATCAGTACCGTGACCAGCAGGAAGATCGGCATCACCAAGGGCAGATCGCCGGTGAGCGGATCGGCCCGCAGCGCCCACGTCAGCAAGGGCGGTGCCGTCAGCGAGGCCACCAGGCCTGCCGCAACCCGGCGTCGAGACAACGCGCCACGAGTTCGGCGTCCGAAACCGCGCCCGGCGGCCTGGTGAGTGACCACATGCACGTCGATGTCGCCAGAGTCGGCGATGATCCGCTCAGCCATCCCCGATGACAATGCCCGCTGCCATGGCGAGCGGCGTGAGACGCCGATCAGGATCTGAGTACCGTTCACCCCGCGGGCGAAATCCAAGATGGCTTGGGCTGCATCGTTTCCGGAAATGGTGTGAAACTCGCCGCCCAATTCTTCCGTCAGACGCCGAAGCTCAGCTACCTGGTCCAGGGGTGCCGAAGCGAGCCCATCGTCGCGGACGGCGTGCACCGCGATCAGTTCGCCCCCGGATAGTCGGGAGGCGATCCGGGCGCCGCGGCGCAGCAGGGTTTCCCCCTCCGGCCCGCCCGACAGTGCCACCACGACCCGTTCGCGGGTCGGCCAGCTCTGGGTGATTCCATGCGCGGCGCGGTAGCCCTCCATGCCCGCGTCCACCTTGTCGGCCAGCCATAGCAGCGCTAGCTCCCGTAACGCAGAGAGGTTTCCGACCCGGAAGTAGTTTGACAGTGCCGCATCCACTTTCTCGGCGCGGTAGATGTTGCCGTGCGCCATCCGACGCCGCAGTGCTTCGGGGGTCATGTCGACCAACTCGATTTGGTCGGCGGCGCGCACCACCTCGTCGGGAACCGTTTCTCGTTGCACCACGCCAGTGATCGCGGTGACTGCATCGTTCAGCGACTCCAAGTGCTGAATATTGACTGTCGAAATCACGTCGATCCCCGCATCGAGCAGCTCATTGATGTCCTGCCACCGTTTCTCGTTGCGGCTGCCGGGCACATTGGTGTGGGCCAGCTCGTCCACTAATGCCACCTGGGGACGTCGGGCGAGCGCGGCGTCGATATCCATTTCCGCAATGACGGTGCCTTTGTAGGCGATGTCGTGGCGTGGCAGCATCTCCAGCCCGCGCAGGCAGTTTGCGGTGTAGGTGCGGGCGTGCGTCTCACACAGGGCAACCACGACGTCGGTGCCGCGATCCAAACGACGATGCCCTTCCTCGAGCATGGCCACGGTCTTCCCCACCCCGGGGGCGGCCCCGAGGTAGATCCGCAGCTTGCCGCGTGCCATGGCTCACCTTCTCATCTACTGGCCAACAGCGTGTTGAGTCGCAGCACGTTCACCGTGTCTTGGCCGAGATAGCCCAGCGGTGCACGGATGGTGACTGCGTCGATCAGCCGGTTCACCTGGACCAGGCTGAGGTGACCGGCGGCGGCCACCCGGGGCGCCTGCCAGCGGGCGTAGGCCACCGAAATGTCTGGATCCAGTCCGGACGCAGAGGCGGTCAGCGCATCGATCGGCACCGGCCCGACCGCATTCGGGTTTGCCGCGATCAAGGCTTGCCGCCGCTGGTTGATGGCGGTGACTTCGACGGTCGAGACCGGCGACAAGTTGGAGCCGCCCGACGTGGTGCCGAGATAGTTGGAGACCGATGGGCGCGCCTGGAACCACTGCGGCCCGACGAATTCCTGACCGAGTGATGCTGAGCCGACAAGCCTTCCCGCGCGGTCGACGACCAACGAACCGTTCGCTTGGGAAGGGAACGCCTGGGCGGCCAGCGTGATCACCAGCGGGTAGCCGACGCCGAGTACCACGGTCATCACGAGCAGCATCCGCACCGCCGCCCACATTTGACGTAGCCAAGCCATGGTTTTCACCCCAATCCTGGAATCAGTGCAACCAGCAGGTCGATGACTTTGATGCCGATGAATGGCGCGAGCAGGCCTCCGAGGCCGTAGATGAGCAAGTTCCGATTGAGCATCGCCGAGGCGCTCATTGGCCGGTAGGCGACGCCACGCAGTGCAAGGGGCACCAACGCCAAAATGATCAGCGCATTGAAGATGACTGCCGACAGCATGGCTGAGTTCGGCGAATGCAGACCCATCACGTTGAGAGCTTGCAGGCCCGGGAAGACGCCGACGAACATCGCCGGGATGATGGCGAAGTACTTCGCCACATCGTTGGAGATCGAGAAGGTGGTCAATGCGCCGCGGGTGATCAGCAGCTGCTTGCCGATGGCGACAATGTCGATCAGTTTCGTCGGATCCGAATCGAGGTCGACCATGTTGCCAGCCTCCTTCGCCGCCGACGTTCCGGTGTTCATGGCCACACCGACATCAGCTTGAGCCAGGGCCGGCGCGTCATTGGTGCCGTCACCGGTCATCGCCACCATCCGCCCGCCGGCCTGTTCAGTCTTGATCAGCGTCATCTTGTCTTCGGGGGTGGCTTCGGCAAGAAAGTCGTCCACGCCAGCCTCTGCCGCGATCGCCTTGGCGGTCAGGGCATTGTCACCGGTGATCATCACGGTTCGGATGCCCATCGCCCGCAGCTGGGCGAAGCGTTCACTCATGCCGGGCTTCACCACATCCTTCAGCTGGACGACGCCCAACACCCGAGCAGGGGCCGACGCCGTGCGGGCGGCGACAACCAGTGGGGTTGAGCCCAACCCAGAAACCTCCTCGATGATGCCGGTGAGCTCTGCGGGGGCTTGCCCGGCTTGTTCGCTCACCCAGGCAGCAACCGCAGAGCCCGCGCCTTTGCGCACCTGGGTTCCGTCGGGCAAGTCGACCCCTGACATTCGTGTCTGGGCGGTGAACGGAACGAATGCCGCCCCGCCGCGGGTGAGAGCGGCCTCGTCAGGCCCGGCCGGCAGCTCACCGGCGGCAAACTCGACGATTGAGCGGCCTTCGGGTGTCAGATCGGCAAGTGATGCCAGCCGGGCGGCGTCCAGCAGTTCGGTGCGTTCGACGCGGGGCAGTGGATGAACCTGTGACGCCCGGCGGTTGCCGTAGGTGATGGTGCCGGTCTTGTCTAACAGCAGGGTGTTCACATCGCCGGCCGCTTCAACCGCTCGTCCCGACATCGCCAGCACATTGCGTTGCACCAGACGATCCATCCCGGCGATTCCGATCGCCGACAGCAGGGCGCCAATGGTGGTCGGGATGAGGCAGACCAGCAGCGAAACCAGCACGATCACGCTGAGCTGATCGCCGGAGTAGATGGCCTGCGGCTGCAGAGCCATCACCGCCAGCAAGAAGATGATCGTCAGTGTCACCAGCAAAATGTTCAAGGCGATTTCGTTGGGTGTCTTCTGTCGGGAGGCCCCCTCCACCAGGCTGATCATCTTGTCGATGAAGGTCTCGCCGGGTTTGGCGGTGATTTGCACCACGATCCGGTCACTGAGCACGGTGGTGCCGCCGGTGACCGCACACCGATCGCCACCTGCTTCGCGAATCACGGGTGCCGATTCCCCGGTGATCGCCGATTCGTCGACCGTGGCCACGCCTTCGACCACGTCCCCATCACCGGGAATTACCTCGCCGGCTTCGACAATCACCTGATCTCCGATCCGCAAATCGGTGCCGGAGACCTGCTCGTCGCCGCTGGCGGTTCGGCGGCGCGCGACGGTCTGTGTTCGGGTCTTGCGCAGCGTGTCGGCCTGCGCCTTGCCCCGCCCCTCGGCGATTGACTCCGCCAAATTGGCGAACAGGATTGTCGCCCAAAGCCACAGCGCAATTGAGATCGCAAACACGCCCGGACGCAGGACGGCGAGCACGGTGGTGGCTGCTGAGCCGACCCAGACCACGAACATGACGGGGTTGCGGAAGACGTGCCGCGGATCAAGCTTGGTTGCGGCCAGCGGCAAGGCTTGCCAGGCGGTAACCGCCAACGATGCATGTGCCGGACGTGGATGCTTGCTCATGACAATGCCTCCGCGAGGGGGCCCAGCGCCAGTGACGGGAAGTAGGTCAGCCCAGCAACGATCAGAATGACGATGATCAGTAGCCCGGCGAATGCCACAGTGTGGGTGGGCATGGTGCCAGCGGTGACCGGCCGGCGATGCTGAGCGGCCAGGCTGCCCGACATTGCCAGCATGGCGGCGATCGGAACGAAGCGACCCAGCAGCATGGCCAGGGCCAGCGCGAGGTTCAAGAATGGCTGGTCAGCCGAAAGCCCGGCGAAGGCTGAACCGTTGTTGTTTGCCGCAGAGGTGAACGCATAGAGCATCTCGGCAAGGCCACCCGGTCCCGTGGTTGACAACGCGTTGAACGAGACCGGTACCAGCAAGGCCACCCCGGTGCCGAGCAGCACCAGCGTCGGGGTGATCAGCATCGCCACTGCGGCCAAGGTGATCTCGCGGCGACCGATGCTCTTGCCGAGCAGCTCGGGTGTTCGCCCGACCATGAGCCCGGCGATGAAGACCGACAACACCACCATCACCAGCATCGAGTACACGCCGGTGCCGACCCCGCCGGGCGACACTTCGCCGAGCATCATGTTCAGCATGGCGACACCGCCGGCCAGTGGCTGCAACGATTCGTGCATCGAGTTCACTGCGCCGGTCGACGTACCGGTGGTGGCTGAGGCGAAAATCGCCGACCAGATCGGACCGAAGCGCTGCTCTTTGCCCTCCATGCTCCCCGACGATTCCAGTGCGGCCAGCAACCCCATCGCGCCGAAGCCGAGCACGGCCATCACGCCGGCCATCGCGAAACCTTGGCGCCGGTCGCCGACCAGCCGTCCGTAGGTGTAGGGCAGCGCGCTGGGAATGGCGAGCAGCAAGATGATCTCCAGCAGGTTCGTCCAGCCGTTCGGGTTTTCGAAGGGGTGCGCGGAGTTGGCGTTGAAGAAGCCGCCACCGTTGGTGCCGAGTTCTTTAATGGCTTCTTGTGAGGCGACCAATCCGCCTTGGATGGTTTGGTGGCCTCCGGTGAGGGTGGTGATGGTGTAAGGGTCGACGAGGTTCTGGATCACCCCACCAGCCACCAGGATGATCGCCGCGATGGCGGCGCCGGGCAGCAGGACGCGCAGTACGCCACGAACCAGATCGACCCAGAAGTTGCCGATCCGGTTTGTTCCTTCGCGGGCCAAGCCGCGAATCACGGCGACTGCCACGGCGAGTCCGAGCGCAGCGGACAGGAAGTTTTGCACGGTCAGCCCGATTGCCGCCACCAGATAGCCCATGCCAGCCTCACCGGCGTAGGACTGCCAGTTGGTGTTGGTCACAAAAGACACGGCGGTGTTGATGGCGGTATCGACGTGCATCGAGCGTCCCTGGGAGAAGGGCAGCCATGGTTGCAGCATGATGAGCGCCCACAACACCACGATGGAAACCCCAGAGAAGACCAGCACGGCAAGCAGATAGACCGACCAGCGTTGTTCGACGTCGGGATTCACTCCCACGAGTCGATAGATGCCCCGCTCGACGCGTGTGTGGCCGGTTGCGGTGAAGACCCGATGCAGCCAACGTCCCAGTGGGACGTGGATCGCGACTAAGGCGATGGCAATCGTTGCGATCGCGAGCGCGGCATTCAGCCCGGTCTGCACGGTTAGAACCGTTCGGGGTGAGCTAATGCGTAGCCGAGGTAGACCAACAGGCCCAGCCCGATGGCTGCGGCAATCAGTTGTTCGATCACGAGAACGATCCTGCCCCGCCTGGGTGGGTGCGCGCAGGCATCCAGACCAGACGCTGACGGATCTTTACGCGTTTCTGACGGTCACCGGCAGGTTCTCCTGGCGAACAGGTGGGGTTGCATCACCCGGCCTCGTGGACTACGGGTTCAGCAAACGGGCGTACCAGGCGGCGGCGGCAGCGTAATCGTCATCGGCAAAGCCACGCGCGATTTGGGGACGGATCTGGTCAGCGCGGGCGTAGGAGCCCAAGAAGACCACCTCGGCACAAATCCGATGCAGACCCTGCAAAGCTTCTCTCATCCGCGGATCGCGAAGGTGGCCTTCGGCGTCGATGCTGAAGCAGTAGTTGCCCAGCACGGTCTTGGTGGGACGAGACTCGATCCGGGTCAGGTTGACGCCCCGGCTAGCGAATTGCTCCAGGATTTCCAGCAATGCCCCGGAATGGTCGGCGTGCATGTAGGCCACCAGGGTGGTCTTGTCGGCACCGGTCGGAGTGGGCGGCTCGGTGGGTAATGAGACCAGAACGAAGCGGGTCACCGCGTCGGCGTTGTCGGCAATCCGGTGTGCGACCGGTTCTAGGCCATACATCCGACCCGCAATTTCTCCGCAGATGGCTGCGTCATATTTGCTGTCGGGATCGCTGACTTCCTGGGCGGCGGCGGCATTCGAGCCGCCTTCGGTGATGGCTGCTTCGGGCAGGTTGGCCAGCATCCATCCTCGGGTCTGGGCCGCTGAATGCGGATGGGTCAGGACCCGCCGGACATCGGACAGTGCCGTCCCTGGTCGGGCATAAAGGTTGAACTGGACCGGAAGCAGCACCTCTTGGGTGATCATGAGTTGGGTGCCAGCGGCGAGAATGTCCAGCGTGGCCGACACGCCGCCTTCCACCGAGTTTTCGATCGGGACCATGGCCGCGGTGACTTCGCCGGTGCGCACAGCATCCAAAGCCTGGGCGACGGTGGAGTAGGCGATCGCTTCCTGATCGCCGAGAGTCAACAGGGCTTGATGGGTGAAAGTTCCCGCAGGTCCAAAATATCCGAGCACCCGTTAAGCGTAGTGGTGGCAGAGGTTTGCGGTCAGCCGGCGCTCACTTGTCCGATTTCTGGTGGCGTCTGGGACGTTGCCCGGGCCGCCGAGCTGGGCGGTGAAGAGTGTGGGCCGCGGGGAGGTTTCAGCCAGGTCAGCTGCCACAGTCCGCGCCAGTTGGGCATTTCGTGACCCCACACCCACCACCACCAGATGATGGCGAACAGCACCCCGTACTGTGCGGCAATGTTGATACCTTGGCGCAGGTAGTCCTGGACAACTTGAAGGTCCGGCCCGAACTGCGTGACGCGTCCGGTCACCCACGCCACCGAAAGCCAGGCGCCGCGCCACATCATGATCACGTCCAGACGTGAGGCCCACAGCAGGCCCAAAGGTGCCCAGGTGATCCAGTCGTACCAGGAGAACGCCCACGGTGAGCTGATCAGCCACGCAGTGCACAGCACGACGGCGGTTCTCACCGTGATGGTGAGCGGGTCCAGCCGAGGATTATCAAACTGTGGGTCGCCGGGAACCAGTCTCCAAGGCATCACCCGAGAGAGCATCCAGGCCAAGATCACCAGCAGAATCCAGCCACCGGCGATGACGATCTGTCGAGCGCTGGGTTCGCCGACCAAGGGGGTCAGTCCTTTGAGGGGCCACCAGCCCCAGGCGGCCAGCGAGATGTATCCGGTGTTGCGCTGCGCGGCGAGCAACGAGTTTGGCATCCAGACGCCGTAAGCCAGAATCAGCGGGAAGGCCGCCCCGGCTATCAGTTGGAGGAGTCGGCGAGGGTCGCGGCGATAGCCCCACAGCATGGCGATGCCGTAGAAGATCATCGACACTTTGATCGTTCCGGCCAGCCCAATGCCAATCCCGGCCACAAAGGGATGTTTTCGGAAGAACCACAGTCCGGCGACGGCGAAAACGACGCTGAGTGCTTCATTGTGGGCACCGATCAGGACGCCCCACAGCATCAGCGGATTCATCACGGTGAACAGAACTGTGCGAGTTTGGAGTTTGCGGTCACTGTGGGCCATTTTGACCGCGATCACCGAGGTGGCCAGGAAGGCCAGCAAGGTGAACATCTGCAGCCAGAACACCGTGTCGTGCATATTCGTGCCGCCCAGCTGTGAGGCGACGTATTGGGAAAACGAGGCCAGCGGGCCGTACAC
>CAYWIN010000020.1:4098-14864 GCA_964458365.1 uncultured Propionibacteriaceae bacterium | reverse complement strand
TTCAAGGCGGCTGCACTAGTCCACTATGCGACCTCGCCCGGAGGCCTGCCCAGCTTACCGATTTCTGCGGCACAACTTCGCCACAGCATGGAAAGCTGAACCCATGCGTATCGTCACCGTCACCAGCCCTGGTGGGGCCGAAGCCCTCCAGCTAGCCGAGGCGCCCAGGCCCACGCCCAAACCCGGCGAAGTTGTCATTGCTGTGGTAGCTGCGGGCGTGAATCGAGCAGACCTCCTGCAGCGACAAGGCTTCTACCCCCCACCGCCGGGAATCAGCGATGTCATTGGCCTGGAAGTGTCAGGCACCATCGAGGAGTTGGGAGTCGGCGTCACCGATTGGCAGGTCGGAGATGCCTGTGTGGCTTTGCTCGCCGGTGGTGGCTACGCCGAATATGTCGTCGTTCCCGCCGGACAGGTGCTGCCACCTCCACCGAAAATCGACCTCGTGAGCGCAGCTGGGCTCATCGAAGTGGCAGCGACCGTGGTATCGAACTTCGACCATGTGCACCTTGCGGCTGGCGAAACAGTGCTGATTCACGGCGGGGCCGGCGGAATCGGTGGGTTCGCCATCCAGTACGCCAAGGCCCTAGGAGCCCGGGTCCTCACCACCGCCGGCAGCGCCGACAAGCAGGCTTTCTGCCGCGAGCTGGGTGCTGATGCTGCCCTGGATTACCACGAGGACTGGGCCGCCGCTGTGGCGCAGGCCACGGGCGGCGCCGGCGCGGACGTCATCTTGGATGTGATGGGTGCCAAGTATCTCGAAGCCAATGTGGCCAGTTTGGCGATGGATGGGCGATTGGTCGTCATCGGCTTGCAGGGCGGACGCAAGGGCACTTTGGACCTCAACCGGCTGCTCATCAAACGTGCCACCGTGACCGCAACCAGCTTGCGTGGACGCCCCGTCGAGCAGAAAGCCACCATTTGCGCCCGCGTCGCCGGGCAGGTTTGGCCCTTGCTTGCCGATCAACGAATCACGCTCGCCCCGGAAACCCGTTTCGCTTTCCGCGATGTCGCCAAGGCCCACGAACAACTGGAATCGGGAACCAACACCGGGAAGATCATTCTGGTGTGGTGATCGGTAGGTCTGAGCCGAATTCCGCGTAATTCCGCTCAGAACCACCACATTGGGAAGCGATCACGGCTCAGAATGTTCACGTCACGTATTCGATTCGACCGATTCACCCCACCCTGAGGAGCACCCCATGCTCATCGATTTCGCGGGGTCTGCGCAATCCAGCGTGGGCATCGAATGGGAACTCGCCTTGGTTGATCTGGCCACGGGCGAGCTCGCGCCGGGAGCGGAAGCCGTTCTCAATGCCGCCGGGGGCGGCGAAGACCTACCCATCCGCAAGGAATACCTCAAGAACATGATTGAGCTGGTGTCCGGGGTGCACCGAACCGTCGGCGATGCGGTCAACGAGCTGAGTGACCATCTCGGCACGGTTAAGCGCGCACTGACCGAGTTCAATCTCGGCGTCATTGGTTCGGGCTCACACCCTTACAGCCGATCGGCCGACCAGCAGCGCTTTTTCGGATCCCGTTATGACCTTGTCGCCGAACGCACCGCCTATTGGGGCACACAGATGGCGATCTGCGGCACCCACGTTCACATCGGTATCGACAACCGCGACAAGGCTCTGCCTGTCACTTGCGGCTTGGCTCGCTTCTACCCTTACCTGTTGGCAATCAGTTGCTCGTCGCCCTATTGGGAAGGCGAAGACACCAGGTACGCCTCACAGCGCACCATGCTCTTTCAGCAGCTTCCGACCAACGGATTGCCGTACCCGATGCGAAGCTGGGCCGAATTCGAGGCCTACGCCGACGACCTGCTGGAGGCCGGCATGATCAACGTGGCCTCTGAGATCCGTTGGGACGTTCGCCCGTCTCCCAAATTCGGCACCGTCGAAAACCGGACTGCGGACTCGGTGCCCACGTTGGCCGAACTGGGCAGCATTGCTGCGCTCACGCAATGCCTGGTCGAGCACATCTGTCGCGGCTACGACCGTGACCAAACCGTCGAGCACCTCCCACCCTGGCTCGTTCGGGAAAACAAGTGGCGCGCGGCCCGGTATGGGATGGATGCCGATGTCATTTTGCCCCGTGGTGGTCAACGCGAGGTGCCGCTGCGCGAAGGTATCGTCACCCTGGTCGAACGGTTGACACCTATCGCTCGAGAACTCGGCTGCGAGCAGGAACTGGCTTTCGCTGCCGAACTTGCCGAACACGGTGCCAGCTACGAACGGCAACGTGCCACCGGGGATCCTCGGTTGGCTTTGCAGCAGCTTCTCGATGAGACCGGCGCTGCCAGCCCCTTTTCGCCGCGATAAGCGACCGCGCTGCGGACGGCGGACTTGCCTGTCGAGCCAAAGGAAATAGCCTGTGCTGCGTGCTTCCGTTTTTGCTCCTCGCCACCCGCGACCATGACGACGCCGCAGACGCCGAGTACCGCTCGGTGTTGCGTGACACCGGTTTGACTCCTGACCAGCTGCACCGCGTCCGGGTGGAGTCTGAGCCGCTGCCTCCGATTGACCTTGCCCACTATTCAGGTGCGATCTTGGGCGGAAGCTCCTTCAACATTTCCGACCAATGCAAGTCGCCCCTTCAAGAGCGCGTCGAAGCCGACCTCAACAATCTGCTGGCCAGAATCGTCGAGGAAGACTTCCCCTTCTTGGGTCTTTGTTACGGGGTGGGCGCCATCACCAACCACATTGGCGGCAAGGTGGATTCCGAGTTCGCCGAACCTGTTGGCGCTGTGCAAATCACGCTCACCCGCGAGGGTATGGCCGACCCCCTTCTGGCCGGAATTGGCGAAACATTCGAGGCTTTCGTCGCTCACAAAGAGGCTTGCTCCCAGATCCCCAGTTCGGTCGCCATGCTTGCCGTCGGAGATGCCTGCCCCGTGCAGATGTACCGCGTGGGAAAGAATGTCTACGTCACCCAGTTTCATCCCGAACTGGACGCTGACGACCTCGCCTTACGGATTCGGATCTACAAAGACGCCGGGTATTTCGCACCCGAGGAACTTGACGACCTCATCCACATGGCCCAAAACTCGGCGGTCGACGGTCGCCAGCACCTGGTATTACGAAACTTCGCCCGGCGCTACGCACGCGAAGCGTGAACCACGCAGATCAGCACGGTCGCGACTGCGGTGAGTTCTGCGCAGTCAGCATCGGATTGCGAACCACCACATCACCGAGCACCATGTCGATGCGTTGCATAGTCGCCACCGGCAGTCGCACGCCACTTGCCGCCGCATTCTCGGCAACCTGTTGAGGCCGCGAAGCCCCAATGATGGCTCCGGCCACATTCGGGTTCTGCAGAACCCACGCCACAGCAAGCTGCGCCGCCGTCAGATCGAGCTCTTCGGCAATCGGCAGCAGCCCCTGCACGGCAGTCAATACGGCGTCGTTCATGAAACGTTGAATCATCGTCGAACCGCCCTTGGCATCCGTTGCCCGGGAGGCGGCCGGCGGAGGTTGGCCAGGTCGGTACTTTCCGGTCAGCACTCCCTGCGCGATCGGCGACCAGCACAACTGGGAAACGCCCAGTTCGGCAGAGGTCGGGATCACCCACTCTTCAATCACGCGCCACAGCATTGAGTATTGAGGCTGATTGGAGATCAGCTGGATACCCAACGACTGAGCCATCCCGTGAGCGGAACGAATCTGAGCGGCATCCCACTCGGAAACTCCGATATAGAGGGCCTTCCCCTGGCGGACCACATCGGCGAATGCCTGCATGGTCTCTTCCAGCGGGGTGTCGTGATCGTAACGATGAGCCTGGTAGAGATCGACGTAGTCGGTCTTCAGCCTCTTCAAGGACCCATGGATGGATTCCATGATGTGCTTACGAGACAACCCACAATCGTTGGGCCCCTTCGGACCCGTTGGCCAGTAGACCTTGGTGAAAATCTCGACCGACTCGCGTCGTTGTCCTTTGAGCGCCTTACCCAACACCTTTTCGGCAGCAGTGTTTGCATAGACGTCTGCGGTATCGAAGCTGGTGATGCCGGCGTCCAATGCGGCCCGGACGCAGGCAAACGCCGCCTCGTTCTCTACTTGCGAACCGTGGGTGAGCCAGTTGCCGTAGACAATCTCGGAAACCTTCAGTCCCGAGTCACCCAGGTAGCGAAACTTCACCGCCGGGCTTTCGACCCCATCCTGACTCCGCCGGACTTGCGGAGCTTGCTCAGTTGGTCAGGATCAATCACTTCGGTCAGTTCGTCAGCGCCATCCGCATCATCAACCTGATCGCTCGGCGCGTCGGCCTCGACCTCAGCATCGCTATCAGCCGCCGACCCATTGAGCGCGGTTTCGTCGGGTGCTACATCACCGGATTCCACCGCTTCGTCCTCAGCACGCAATGCGGAAAGACGGTCTTCCAGCGAGCTGGAACCTTCGTCGAGCGTGGCGAGCATACGGCGCACATTGGCCAGCTGAGCATTGATGGCATCCCGACGAGCAACGGCAGCCTGAAGCTCCCGCTCAGACTCGCGGCGCACCTTCACCGCCGATGCCCGAGCTGCAGCAATGTGCTGGACGGCCTCTTCGCGAGCAGCCTTCAACGTTGCCTCGGCCTGCTCCTTGGCACCCGCGAGCAGATTCTCCGCTTCAAGCTCCAGGTTTTCGTGACGCTCCTTCAAGCGGCTGATCGCCTGCTCGTGCGAAGCAGACTGAGCAGTGAACTCCTCAGAAGCCTTTTCGCGACGCTCAGCCAAGGTCTGCTCGAACTCCGCTGCAGCTGCCGCAGCCCGCGCGCGATGCGCTTCATAGACGGCCTCAGCCTCTTCGCGCCGAGCGACCGCTTCACGGTCGGCGTAGTCGACAATCTCGTCGGCCTGACGCTTGGCCGCCTCCAAGATCCGGGCCGCCTCCGTATCGGCTTTACTGATCACGTCGCGAGAGTGGCGCTCCGCATTGTTGGTCAGTTGCTCGGCCTCTGCGGTGGCTTCTTCGCCCACCCGTTCGGCCTCAGCCCGGGCGCGCTGTCTAAGCTCGGAGGCCTCATCCTCAGCCAAGGCCAACATGCGTCCGATCCGGGCACCAATGTCGGAGAAGGCAGGCTGTTCTTCCTTCGCCGACTCCAACTTCGCCAGGCGCGCACGGTAACCCGAAAGCTGCTCCTCAAGTTGCGAGACTGCGGCCTGCGCTTTGTCGAGCGCCAGCGAGCCATCCGCGGCTTCTGCGCGGGCCTGATCGCGGGCCTTGCACAAGTCACCGATCGCTCGGTCTACCTCCGTGGGGTCATACCCACGCAGGACAGTGCGGAAACCTGGAATCTGAATCATGTGATCTCGTCCATTTCTTGGGAAGCTCTGCTGGGGGACCTTGGAACCCTAATGGTGTTCAAAGCTCCCGACAGTTGTCGAATCTGTGCGGTGATTTCTTCGCGGCGCTTAGCGAGTGCGGCCACTTCAGCCCGAGCACGGTCCGACGTCGCGCGTGCTTCAGCACGCACCGCATCAGCATCTACACGTGCTTGGCTGAGTACTGCAACTGCTTCTTCACGGGACGCCAGCGCCTTGTCGTACGCCTCCCGCTGCATGTCTTCGAGGTCCTGCGAGCTCCGCTCCCGGACCAACTTGGCTCCCTCTTCGGCCTCTTCCAACCGACGACGAGCCCGAGTTTCCTGAGCGGCCGCCTCGCTGCGAGCACTCTTCAGCATCCGGTCGGCCTCTTGCTGTGCTTGCAGCCGAATATGTTCGGCTTCACCGCGGGCCGCCTCCAGCACCGACTTCGCGCGCGCTTCGACATCCTCGGCACGCGCCGAGGCGGCTGAAGCGTTGGCCCGATTTTTGTGTTCAACCGTGGTGGCCAGGAGCTGGATCCGCTCGCGCATCTCGCGAGCGTACTGAGCGAGTTCGCGGTTCTTCTCCCGCTTGATGATCTCCGCCTCGGCCATGGCTCGCTCGCGAAAGACATCCATCTCTTTCTCGGCCTTCTCCAACAGTTCGCTGACGAAAGCCGCTTTCTCATCGAGCCGCGCCTGAGCCTCGCCCAGCTGTCGGTCTGCATCAGCCTTGGCCTCGGAACGCAATGAATCGAGTTCCACACCGAAAGCGCTGCGCTGAGCATCCATCTCGGCGCTCAATGCCAGACGGTCGGCTTCGAACTCCGCCCGATCACGGGCAAGCTCCTCTTCAAGCTCCAGGCGCCGGTGCATCAGCTCGTCTTCGACATGACCGCGCAGACCGGCCAGTTCAGCGTCCAACAGCTCTCGACGTTGCGCCTCCTCGGCAGCGACCTCGTCGCGACGTTCCTCCAGCTCGACTTCGAACTCCGCCATGCGCCGGTCGATGCGCTGCATGATCTCTTCTTCCAAGGCGCTATTTCGCGCAGCCAGCTCCTCGGCTTGGCGACGCGAATCGGCCAGAACGCCCTCAGCCTGAATTCGCGCTTGGGCGACGACCTCGCTGGCGGTACGTTCCGCCGACTGGTGCAGCATTGCCGCCTGCCCCGTGGCGTCTTGGAGTAAGGAGAGCGCATCCTGACGGGATTCATCCAGCCGGGCTGTGGCCTGGTCCCTGATCATTCGGGCCTCAGTTTCGGCCCGCGACATCTCGCGAAGCGCAGCTTCTTTCAGCTCCCGCTGTGTCACCAATTCAGCCCGGGCGGCTTCAACCTCGGCTTGCGCTTCATTGCGCAATTGATCGGCGAGGTCTTGCGCCTGAGTGAGGATCTCCGTCGCTTGACGGGTCACCTCACTGCCCCCGGGCCCCTCGCCGAACAGTGGATTCACTTCGAGCACCTCAAAATCGTCCTATCCGAACGGAAATAGCGCAACCCCAATACCAAAACCCATAGCCCGCTCTCAGGCGCGGGTGTAGAGGTTGAGTGGGTGAAATGGAACACCGGTAGAGTTGCGCTTCGTGCAGTACCTCTCGACTCGGAGCGATAACGACGCTCCTCGCCTCGGATTCACCGACATCCTGCTGGCTGGATTAGCTCCCGACAGCGGGCTTTACCTGCCCACAGAGTACCCGCATGTGGACACCGCCACGCTCGCCGCCTGGCGCCAGATCCTCGCGCAAGAGGGTTACCCGGGGTTAGCTCACGCCGTCCTATCGCTATTTGTTGACGATATTCCGAGCAATGACCTCAGGGCTATCTGCAAACGCGCCTACAATCCGACAACATTCGCCGATCCTGAGATCGTCCCGGTATCTCAACTGCGGGATGGTCTTTCGATTTGTCACCTTTCCGAGGGACCAACAGCTGCATTCAAGGACTTGGCTATGCAGCTGCTCGGGCAGCTCTTCGAATACCAGCTGGCCCGCACCGATGCACGATTGAACATTTTGGGTGCAACCAGTGGTGACACCGGGTCGGCGGCCGAGCATGCGATGCTCGGACGCCCAGGGATTCGCGTCTTCATGCTCACCCCGGCTGGACGAATGACCGCCTTTCAAAAGGCACAGATGTTCAGCCTGGACGACCCCAGCGTGGTCAATGTCGCCGTCGACGGGGTCTTCGACGATTGCCAAGACCTGGTCAAAGCCGTCACCGCCGACGCCGATTTCAAGAAGCGCTATCGGCTCGGGGCGGTCAACTCGATCAACTGGGCACGGCTAGCCGCCCAGATCGTCTACTACTTCGCCGCCTGGCTGAAAGTCACCGATTCAGACGACCAAGAAGTGTCGTTTGCCGTACCCACCGGCAACTTCGGCAACATCTGCGCTGGACACATCGCTCGCCAGATGGGCCTTCCCATTTCCCGCCTCGTGCTGGCCACCAACGAGAACAACGTGCTAGACGAGTTCTTCCGCACCGGTATCTACCGGGTGCGCTCGGGGTCGGAAACGCTCGCAACCTCGAGCCCCAGCATGGATATCTCCAAGGCATCCAACTTCGAAAGATTCATCTACGACCTGTTCAACGCAGACGCCGCTCGAGTACGGAAGCTGTTTGCCGAAGACCTGCCAAGTCAGGGGTACTTCGACCTGTCTCAGACCGAGGAGTTCGCTGGCATCACACAGCGCTTCGGCATCGTCTCTGGTTCTTCCACCCACGCCGAACGAGTGGAGACCATTGCTTCGGTCTGGCGCAGCGATCAGGTTCTTATCGATCCGCACACCGCCGACGGCGTCAATGTGGCTCGCCAACACCGCACCGAGGGAACCCCCATGGTGGTCACCGAGACCGCACTTCCGGTGAAGTTCGCCGAAACCATCGAAGAGGCCATCGGGGCTGCTCCACCTCGCCCGCAGCGATTCGTGGGGATCGAAGACCTTCCTCAGCACGTGGTGGAGCTACCCAATGAGGTCCAGGCGGTCAAAGATCTGATCGCGGCAAGGGTGAAGGACTGAGCTAGCTCTTCGTTACCCGGCGCGGAATGGTCATCGCCAACAACACCAAAGTGGCGAGATTGGCGACTGACAGCACCCAGACGTCGACCGGCACCCGGCCCAGGGAAACCACCGTCCCACCGCCCAGTGTGATCACGAAACCGATGGCGACGAGGACGGTGGACAGCGCGGTTAAGACCAGCGCAAAAACGTGCAGCCCCCGAATACGGCGCGCCGTGCCCCAAGTGGCCAGGGCCCACAGACTCGCGATGACCAGGCAGACCGCCCCGAAGAGCACCGCGCCGGCTGCGGCATAGGCGTTGTCTGGCAAAAAGAGCAAGATCACGGCATACACACCCCAGTAGGCCGTGATCAGACCCATCAGGAGGACGGCAATCAGCCGAATACGCGCCCGGGCTGAGCCCGCAGTGTCAGGTTGTTTTGGCACGTCCCCACCGTAGCGTCCTCACCCAGGCGCGCCGAACCACCGCCGTCCGGACTACTCCCCACCCTGCAAATCCGAACTCAGCTCTATCGGCTTGGTGTCACCGGTGACATACAGCTTGTTGGGCAGGAGCAGCGCTTTCGTGCCAGGGATGCCCGTGTCCACGAACTTCGCCGACGGATACTTCTGGGCGAGTTGCTTGAAACTCAGGTCCAAGGGGATGTCCTGGTCGATGGCCAGCCCCTTGGGCAGCTTGTGGTTCACGGAAAAACTCCACGAACTGAAGGTCCGCGGCGAGGCCGACTTGGCATTCTTCGCCTCGAAGGACACAGCGAGGCCGCCGTATTGGACCAGTTCAGTCCACCTCCCGGTGACTTCGACGCCGCCACCATCAGTGGTGCGCCCCGTCGATGGCCCAAGGACGGCCTTCAGGGCCTTTTCCGCTTCAGCTTGTGAAGCGCCGAACTTCAGATTGCCGATGCCGGTCGCGCTCAACACCATTCGCGCCTGCGAAGTGTCCGGCGACGGCGAAGCGCTCGTCGGAGGCGCCACCACGGGAGAGGGAGTAGGGGTATTCGAACCGCCTGGCGGCGAAGTCGCACAACCGGCAAAGAAAAAAGCAACGATGGCAACCAAACTCAGGCTTGCACCCCATCGCTTCATCACATACTCCGTTCTCGGGTCCTCAACACTCGCATCATCAAGCGTAGGCGTCAGAACCTGAGAACGTGCACCGTTCACCACTAGCCTTGGCCGCAACAACGGAAGGGACGCGCACATGGAACCGACGAGCAAGAGGCGCATCGGGATCCTCACCGCTGGCGGCGACAGCCCGGGCCTGAACGCCGCTCTGCGCGGCTTTGGCAAGGCAGCGCTACAGAACGGTTGGGAACTGCTGGGGTTCCGCGATGGGATTCGTGGTCTGGTCGAGAACCGACACGTCAATCTCGACTCCCACGCCTTGGCGGGCATCCTCACCGTCGGCGGCACCATTCTGGGAACCAGCCGCGACAAGGTTCACAAGATGACCATCGATGGCGAAGTCGTCGACGCACGTCCCCAAGTGGTGGCCAATGTTGAGGCCGAGGGTTTGGATGCATTGGTCCTCCTCGGTGGCGGGGGCACTCAGAAGAACGCCTTGCGGCTGGCCGAAGCGGGCCTGAACGTGATCACCCTGCCCAAGACCATTGACAACGACGTGGCCAAGACCGACACCACCTTCGGATTTGCCACCGCCATGGAAATCGCCACCGACGCCATCGACCGTCTGCACTCCACCGCACACAGTCACCACCGAATCATCTTGACCGAGGTCATGGGCCACCGGGCAGGGTGGCTGGCGCTGGGATCAGGTATCGCCGGCGGCGCAGACGTCATTCTGCTTCCCGAAATCCCTTACTCGGTCGAAAGCGTGACCGAAAAGATCCGGCATCGAATGAAGCGGGGCAGCACATTTTCCGTGGTGGCCGTCGCCGAAGGGGCCCGCGACCAGTCCGACTGGGCGGATCTCGAGGCGGCGGAGTTGTTGGTTCGGTCTGCGCAGTCACCGGAAGCCACGCGCGCCGCGAAACAGCATCGGGCCAACGTGCTGGATTCCCAACGGGAACACACCTTCAAACTTGCCCGCGAACTCGAAGCCGCCACCGGACTGGAATCGCGCGTATCGATCCTCGGCTACGTTCAACGCGGAGGTACCCCGTGCGCAGCTGATCGCCTCCTAGGTTCGCGCCTGGGTACGGCGGCCGCTCACGCCGTCCGCAAGGAGCAGTACTCGGTGATGGTGGCCGCCCGAGGCGAAGACACCGAGTTGGTGCCCTTGGCAGAGGTCGCTGGTCAGGTCAAACTGGTACCCACTGATCACGAGTGGATTCACACCGCTCGAAAGCTCGGCACGGGGTTGGGGGATTGACATGCGCTTTAGCCAGGTCGACGTATTTGGTGATGGAGGCATAACCGGAAACCCCTTGGCCGTCGTGCACGACGCCGACGAGCTGAGCGACGAGGCAATGCAGGCCTTCGCCCGCTGGACCAACT
>CAYWIN010000020.1:0-4088 GCA_964458365.1 uncultured Propionibacteriaceae bacterium | reverse complement strand
GTCCCAAAAGCGCGCGCGCAGACTACTTCGTCCGAATCTTCACCCCGTCAGAGGAGCTGCCCTTTGCCGGACACCCGACCCTCGGCTCGGCACACGCCTGGCTAGCTGGTGGTGGGCGGCCGAAAAGCGACCACGGAATCGTCCAAGAGTGTGGCGTGGGCCTGGTCAACTTGCGGGGCTTTGATGGACGGCTCTCTTTCGCAGCCCCACCGCGGTTACGCAGCGAGCCCCTGGCGAAGAAAGACATCGCCCGGATCGCCAAGGCCATTTCGATCCCACCGGACAACTGGGTTGGGCATGCGTGGGGCGACAACGGCGCACCTTGGATGATGGTTCAGCTAGCCAACCCTGAAACAGTACGTGCCGTGAAGGTGGACCGGTCCAAGCTCCTGGCCTCTGATTACGTTGGCCTGATTGGTGTCGGAGATGAGGACTCCGGCTACGCCTGCGAAGTTCGGGCCCTCTTCAGCGAAGGCGAAGACCCCGTAACCGGAAGCCTGAATGCCGCCGCCGCCCAGTGGATGCGCGAACGTTCGGTCGTTCCTTCGCAATACCACGTAAGCCAGGGCTCCCAGGTGGGGCGAAATGGGCAGGTCTTCGTTCGCGATGACGGCGAAAACATCTGGATCGGCGGGCGCGTTCGTGTCGTCATCGCCGGAACCGTGACGCTTCCCTGACCGCTCCTCGTCCAACGGGACCGGAGATGGGTCCGTTCACCGACAGGCGTAGGCTTGGGGAGCTGTTGATGGAGGATGAAGCATGCCCGAACTGCGTTCCCGAACGACCACCCATGGTCGCAATATGGCTGGCGCCCGCGCCTTGTGGCGCGCCACCGGCCTGACCGAATCCGATTTCGGCAAGCCGATCGTCGCGATTGCGAACTCCTTCACCCAGTTCGTACCCGGCCACGTCCATCTCAAGGACATGGGGGCACTGGTCGCTGGAGCGATCGCCGAAGCTGGCGGGATCGGACGCGAGTTCAACACCATCGCCATCGATGACGGCATCGCCATGGGTCACGACGGCATGCTCTACTCACTGCCCAGCCGGGAGCTGATCGCCGACTCGGTGGAGTTCATGGTGAACGCGCACAAAGCCGACGCGCTGGTGTGCATTTCCAACTGCGACAAGATCACCCCCGGCATGCTGCTGGCCGCTTTGCGCCTCAACATCCCCACCGTTTTCGTCTCTGGCGGTCCCATGGAGGCCGGGAAGGCGCACGTCTTCGACGGTGTGGCCACCACCCGACTCGACCTCATCGACGCCATGTACAAGGCCGTCGACGACACCGTCACCGACGATCAGATGTACGCCATCGAAGCCAACGCCTGCCCCACCTGCGGCTCATGCTCGGGCATGTTCACCGCCAACTCGATGAACTGCCTGCTGGAAGTGATCGGCCTGGCCCTGCCCGGTAATGGGTCCACCTTGGCAACGGCGGCTGCGCGCAAAGACCTCTTCCTCAACGCCGGTCGACTGGTGGTCGACCTTGCCAAGCGTTACTACGAAGGCAACGACGAATCGGTGCTGCCGAAGGCCATCGCCACCCGGGAAGCCTTCGCCAATGCGATGCGCGTCGACATCGCCATGGGAGGCTCGACCAACACCGTGCTGCACCTGTTGGCGGCCGCCCACGAGGCTGGCGTCGATTTCGATTCCGACGATATTGATGCGTTGAGCCGAGTCACTCCGTGCATCTGCAAAGTGGCACCGAACACCACCAACTACTACATGGAGGACGTGCACCGCGCGGGCGGGATCGCCGCCATCATGGGCGAACTCGACCGTGGCGCTCTGCTCGACCGCGACGTGCATGCCGTCCATGCACCTTCGCTGACAAAGTGGCTGGCCGATTGGGACATCCGAGGCGGTTCGGCTTCGCCTGAGGCCGTGGAGCTGTTCCATGCTGCGCCGGGCGGGGTGCGCACCACCGAGGCCTTCAGCTCCACCGCGCGATGGGACGAACTCGACGTCGATGCCGCCGAAGGCTGCATCCGCTCTGTCGCCACCCCGTACACCGCTGATGGCGGGCTGGCGATTCTCAAAGGCAACCTGGCCGTCGATGGTGCGATCGTGAAGACTGCTGGCGTGCCCGAACACCAGTGGACGTTCTCCGGCCCGGCCGTGGTCACTGAATCCCAGGAACAGGCCGTCGAAGCGATCTTGAGCAAACGCGTCAAGGCTGGCGATATCGTCATCGTCCGCTACGAAGGTCCCAAGGGTGGCCCGGGAATGCAGGAAATGCTCTACCCGACCTCCTATTTGAAGGGTCTCGGGCTGGGTCCGCAGTGCGCACTGATCACTGACGGACGGTTCTCCGGCGGCTCCTCAGGCCTGTCCATTGGCCATGTCTCTCCCGAAGCAGCCTCTGGCGGTGTGATCGGTCTGGTGGAAGATGGCGACATCATCGACATCTCGATTCCCGACCGCAGGATCGAGCTCAAGGTGGACGAGGCCACCTTGGCTTCCCGCCGAGCCGTCCGCGACGCCGAAGGATGGAAGCCAGCCAACCGTGACCGCGCGGTCTCGACCGCGCTGAAGGTGTACGCATCGCTGGCACTGAGCGCCGACAAGGGCGCCGCCCGTTCGCTGGACTGAGCCGTCCAGCATTGCTGGGCGGTTGCCGCCTGTCGGCCGCACCGATGGGTAGCGTGAGCTTGATCACTGGCACCACATCGGGTTGGAGTCGCAGCGTGACCCGCCCGCAGGCAGCTCGCGCCAGGTCTTTGTCTGACTCGGCGCGAGCTGTGCTACCTATTCGCCGATGTGGCCGGGACCGTTGGCACGCACCCTCGTAACGAAGGCGAGGAACTCGGTCAGGTAGTGCACCAAGAACTCTCGCGTGGAGTCGTTGTGGACGGTGCCATCCTCGCCGTAAACCTCGGCGGAGTAGGTGATGTAGGCCTCCGGAGCGGTCAACTGCGGGGCATCCAAAAAGGCCAGCACCGGACGCAACGTCGACTGCATCACCGCGGTGCCGATCGCGCCGATCGAAGCTCCGATCACCGCAGTGGGTTTGCGTGCGAAGGAGTTCTTACCCCACGGACGAGAGCCCCAATCGAGCGCGTTTTTCAGCGGGCCAGGGATTGAGCGGTTGTACTCCGGGGAAACGATCAACAGACCATCGGCGCTCTCGATCCCGTGCTTGAACGCGACGACGGGGGCGGGTAGATCCGCTTCAAGGTCGGCATTGAATAGCGGCAACTCGCCGATACCGATCTCAAAGAACTCGATCTCTTGCGGCGCCAGTTTGCGCAGCGCCAACGAAAGCCGGCGGTTGATCGAGTGGGACGAAAGACTGCCGATGATCAGTCCGATGCGATAGGTCATAATGCGCTCCGTTTCAGAGGGGTCACTTAGTGAAACGTTCAACTACTTCAGATATTCCCCGACTGCCACCAAATCTCCTTTCACCCTCGAAGAGCCCCCAGGACGGGCGCAGGTCAGCAAAGCGGCAGACGAGCCAGCGTCGCTTCGCGCGCGGATGGGTCACTGTCACTAGCATGAACGGCGTGATGCAGTTCACACCGACCGTCGACGACGCCATCGAATTCGCCATCTGGCAAGCTGAACAAGACGGCACGGCGACGCGTACTCGGTTCTACTTCTGGGTCAGTGGATTCGCTGCCTCAGGCCTGCTCGGAGCGACGATCGTCGGCGGGGTTGCCGCCGCTTTCGGATTGGCCTGGCGCACCCCCGCCCTGGTCGGCCTGGCGATCGGCTTCCTCGGCTGGATCGTGGCGATGCGGGCTGCGCCTCATCTGCGTAAGTCCTGGTCCAACTGGCGAACCGCAGTGAGCGCCCGCCACAGCTACCAGCAGCGCGGCGCGGTCCAATTGTGGCTCGACACCGAAGGTCTCAACAGCTTGCAAGACGGACTGCACACCCACCTGAACTGGACGGCGATTTCCCGCATCCTTGATGCCGACGAGCACGTCGTCCTCACGACCACCACCGGCTTGCAGCAACACATCCCCAAACGCATTGGCGCAGCTGAGGTCGAAAAGTTCCGCACTGACATCACCCAACAGCTGGGACACGGCACTTCGCCGAAGCTTGACGTCACCACGTTGGCCACGCTGCCAGAT
>CAYWIN010000019.1:10309-15131 GCA_964458365.1 uncultured Propionibacteriaceae bacterium | reverse complement strand
ATGCGAATGGGGTTCGGGTGCGGCACCCGGACCTGCCGCACCCGAACCCCATTCGCATTGGTCCAGCCCCGCAGAACATCACCCACCGGGTCGGGGAGGCCCGCCAACGATCTCAGACCGTCGGCCATGCCTTCGACGCGAGCGGACGTCAGCGTCAAACGGTCCACCATGGCGGCACCGGTGCCGGAGGCCTGGGCGTCGGAGACATCCAGCGCGTTCGCGGCCAGCACCTCAGCGGTGGCAGCCAGCAGAGCATCGGCCATAGCGTGAAGCGCAGCATCCTTCGCCGCTCGATTCAGCGTGGCTAATGTTCGGCTGGCAGCCTTGGCCAATGTGGCCTGCTCGACGAAGTTCATGGCCGAAAGAATAGGCGCTCGGTGCGGCCGACGGCGTCGAGCAGGGTCAAAGTCCCACCGGCGGTACGGTGGACGATTTTTTGCGACGCTTCACGATGAGATCGTCGCGATGGACGACCTCACGATCGAAATGCTCGCCCAGGTTTTCGGCCAGCTCGCGCGTGCTGTGACCAATCATCGCCGGAAGCTCTTCGGAATCGAAGTTCACCAAGCCGCGGGCCACAACCTGCCCAGCCTCGCTGACCAGCTTCACGGGATCGCCCACCCCAAAAGTGCCGCGAACCGCCACGATTCCGGCCGGAAGGAGCGACGCCTTTCGCTCCGCTACCGCCTGGACCGCACCCGCATCGAGAACAAGCTCACCTTGGGTGATCGAGGCATAGGCCAGCCACATCAGCTTTCGCGACCGGCGTTTACCCACCGGAGAAAAGAACGTGCCTCCCCCACCGCCGGCCAACAACTCTGCCGCCTGAGCTGCCGCACCGAGCAGCACCGGAATCCCGGATGCCGTCGCGATGCGCGCCGCGTGCAGCTTGGTTTCCATCCCGCCGGTGCCCACGTCCGTGCCACCACCATCGGTGTCCACCGTCAGATCATCAATGTCGGCCACTCGAGCGATCCGCTGCGCCCCCGGTTTGTTCGGCGGCGCGGTGTACAAGGCGTCCACGTCACTGAGCAACACCATCAGATCCGCACCCACCAGATGCGCCACCAAAGCAGCCAACCGATCATTGTCACCAAAGCGAATCTCATGGGTGGCCACCGTGTCGTTCTCATTCACGATTGGCACCACCCCCAGCTCCAACAACTTGGTGAAGGTTCGCAGCGCATTGCGGTAATGGTCCTTGCGAGCCACATCTTCCACAGTGAGCAGCACCTGGCCCACAGTCAGCCCATGACGGGCAAACAGCGCCCCATAGTGGCCCACCAGAAGGCTCTGCCCCACCGAAGCAGCCGCCTGTTTGCTGGCCAAATCGCGAGGGCGATGCTTGAGCTGCAAAGGCTTCAGACCAGACGCCATCGCACCGGACGACACCAGCACCACGTCTTGGCCACGCCGACGAGCTGCAGCCAGTGCATCCACCAAGCTTTCCAACCGCGAAGGGTCCAGCGCGCCACGAGAATCGGTCAGCGCATTCGATCCGACCTTCACGAGCAGTCGGCGCGCACCGACCACCTCCTCGCGAAGCTGGTCACTCATCGTCGTCGTCCCACTCAGGAGTGGCATCACTGACCCCATCGCCTGAGGCTTCGGCAGCCTTTCGCGCGTGATAGTCAGCGTCTAGTTTGCGGCGGCGCTCCGCTGCCGGACGCACCGTAGACAGCCGCTGATCCTCACCACGGCGAGAAAGGATCTCAGCCCCGATTTCTACCTGAGGCGCGAAGTCAAAAACCACCGGGTCGGTGCCGCTCCCAATCGCAACGGCGTCTCCAGCGATGGCTCCCAATGCAAGCAGCTCTTCCTCGATGCCCAGCCGGGCGAACCGGTCGGCCAGATATCCGACGGCTTCAGCGTTGTTGAAGTCCGTTTGACGAACCCAACGCTCCGGCTTGTCGCCGCGAACCCGCCACACATGACCGCCTTCACCATCACCTTGTCTTGCGATGGTGAATTCCGCCCCGCCATCGACCGGTCGGGGACGAATGACAATCCGCGCAGGTTCAGGCGCCGGCGCATCCGCTCGGCGCTGGGCAACCAACTCAGCCATCGCGTACACCAGCCCCTTGAGACCTTCACCGGACTTCGTCGACACCGTGAACGTTCGCAGACCACGCGCCTCCAGATCAGGCTTGACCAAATCAGCCAGCTCGGCTGCATCGGGCACATCTACCTTGTTCAGCACGACCATTCGGGGACGGTCCTCCAGCCCACCATGGGCTTGGAGCTCGGCCTCAATCACATCCAGATCGCTCAGCGGGTCACGTCCAGGTTCATAGGTGGCCGCATCAATCACATGAACGATCGCCTGGCAGCGCTCAATGTGGCGCAAGAAATCGTGTCCGAGGCCTCGTCCTTGACTGGCGCCTTCGATCAGGCCTGGCACATCAGCAACAGTGAACGTCACCTCTCCGGCCACCACCACACCCAAGTTGGGCACCAACGTGGTGAAGGGATAATCGGCGATCTTGGGGCGTGCCCGCGAGATCGCCGCGATCAGGGACGACTTTCCGGCACTGGGAAAGCCCACCAGGCCCACATCGGCCATCACCTTCAGTTCCAGCTTGATCTTTCGGCTTTCGCCTTCCTCACCAAGCAGGGCAAAACCGGGCGCCTTCCGCGCCGCCGAAGCCAGTGCAGCATTGCCCAAACCGCCGCGTCCACCCGCAGCGATCACCGTCTGGGAGCCGATTCCCACCAGGTCTGCCAGCAGCTCGCCGGTGTCGGCATCGCTGACGACGGTTCCCTCCGGAACGGGCAAGATCACGTCGGCGCCGTTGGCCCCATTGGCCATGTCGCCACGGCCAGGCTGACCGTTGTCTGCTCGTCGCACCGACTGCCGGTGAAACTCGACCAATGTGGTCAGGCCCGGATCAACGGCGAGAATCACCGAACCGCCGTGTCCACCATTGCCGCCGTCCGGCCCGCCCAGTGGTTTGAACTTCTCCCGCCGCACCGAGGCGCAGCCGTTGCCGCCGTTTCCGGCCGCGACAGTCAGCACCGTCTGATCGACGAAAGAGGGAATGGCCACGAGACAACCTTGCGCACAGGGGACGAAGACCGGACGCCTTCAGCCCGCAATCCTATCGGCTCGACGGAATCAGGTGCCCAGACGGCATCGGGAAATGCAAAGAGGCGACCCGAAGGCCGCCTCTTTGGTAAAAGCTGTGGTGTGCGGAAATCACTCCGCTGCAGGAACCGTCACGTTAACCACACGACGTCCACGCCGAGTGCCGAACTCCACGTGGCCCGCACGCAGCGCGAACAAGGTGTCGTCACCGCCACGGCCCACGCCGTCACCGGGGTGGAAATGAGTACCGCGCTGACGGACGATGATCTCGCCGGCATTTACCAGCTGGCCACCAAAACGCTTGACGCCGAGCCGTTGCGAGTTGGAATCGCGACCGTTCCGTGAAGACGATGCGCCCTTCTTGTGTGCCATCTCAGCTCCCTCAGCCCTTGATCCCGGTGACTTTGACCTGGGTGTACCGCTGACGGTGTCCCTGGCGCTTCTTGTAGCCGGTCTTGTTTTTGAACTTCACGATGCGGATCTTGGGACCCTTGGTTTCGGCCAGCACCTCTGCGGTGACACTTGCCTTACCCAGCTTCTTGGCATCGGTGGTGACTTGGTCACCGTCAACCAGCAGCAGCGGGGTCAGGGCAACGCTGTCTCCAGCCTTGGCTTCGATCTTGTCGATCTCCAAGATGTCGCCTACCGCAACCTTGTGCTGGCGGCCGCCACTGCGAACGATCGCGTACACGCCTGACCTACTTCCCTAAGCTCCGTTTGTCCAACCATTCACCCCAAAAAGGGGCGATTCTGGCTGTGAATCATGTCCGCGCGCAACAAATCCGGCGCAGCGAACACCGATGGACAAGACTACGGCCCGGCCCGGCAAGGGGTCAAACCGAACGAACGCCGAGACCCCCGTCCCATTGCCCATTGGCAAAGCTGCACGACTCGGTCATGCTGGCCCGGTGAGTAACCCCGCAGACCGCCCACTGACGGCTCTCACCGTCACCACACCGGACGGACCGTTCAGCATCGTCGGTGCCGATCAGACCATTGTCGCGGCCGGCTGGACCGACGATCTGGCTACCTTGCACCGAAGATTACCGACCACATTGCGCGCACGTGCGCTGCTGCCCGTCGGCGCACACGATGCGTCGTTAAGCGCCGCCGTCGCGGCAGTTGAAGCCTTCTACGACAACGATTTCGCACCGATCCTCGCCGTCGATGTCCAGCTCTTCGGCACCGAGTTTCAGCGCACGGGCTGGCAGGTGCTCCGTCAGGTCCCCGCCGGAACCCTGTTGAGCTACACCGAGTTCGCCGACGAGATCGGGCGGCCCCGCGCCGTCCGCGCCGCAGCCGCCGTGTGCGCCCGAAACGTGGTGGCGCTCTTTGTGCCCTGCCACCGTGTGGTGCGCAGCGACGGCACCCTCGGCGGTTTCGGGTGGGGCGAAGCGGTCAAGCGCTCTCTGGTGGAGCGGGAGTCGGCTTCACCGTCGATTCGATGAATTCGAGCACGGACCAGATCACCAAGCGCTCTCGATGAGCCATGTCGTCCGGCGTTACGCCCGCCGTCGGGCCCAGGGAGTGCCCGGCCTTCTCCAGCCCGACGATCCGCACATCACCGCGTGCGGGGGTGGTGAGAGCGGCGCTGATCTCATCCGGAGTTCCGAAGGCATCTCTGTCTCCCTGAATGACCAGGGTCGGAGCATGCGCGTCGATCAGCTCGTCAATCCGCGACTTTTCCGGTTGTCCTGGAGGATGCAACGGGAAAGACAGCATGACCAGGCCCTGCTG
>CAYWIN010000019.1:6180-10299 GCA_964458365.1 uncultured Propionibacteriaceae bacterium | reverse complement strand
CGCCGCCGTCCGTGCGCCCGCGCTATGACCGCCGGCGATGAGCGGTACTGATGGCCACCGACGATGGATCTCACCCAACGCCGCTGCCCAGCCCCGATCCAGGCCGGGCTTGGAACTGAAGACCCGACGGCCTGCGACCCGATAGGGCTGCCGAAAGCGGACCACGCTCACCCCCAGTGCGGGCAGCCGCTGCGCCAGCAAGCTCAGATCCCAGCCGGTGATGTCGCCCCCGGCACCATGACCCAACAGCAGGACTGCCGCAGGATCGTCCGCCTCATCAACGATCAGTTCGCCCGGACCATCGGGGGTTTCCACAGTCAGCGTCACCGCCCCATTGTGACCCCACCCGGATCACGGCAGGCCCAATCGGCCCGACTCGGCGATCCAGCACCGTGGTCAAGGCCGGACGCCACCGGTCGGAGCGTGACATGCTGAGCGGGTACGAAAACGGGTACAAGACCAGGAGTGTCATGGACTTCTACAACCTGTACGCCCACGGTTTTGCTCGAGTGGCCGCGTGCACAGGACCAATCACGCTGGTGCAGCCCCAGCAAAATGCGGAAGCCGTCCTCGCTCAAGCTCGGACTGCTGCCGAAGCTGGCGCCTGCCTGGCGGTCTTCCCCGAGCTGAACTTGACCGGATACTCCATCGAAGACCTTCTCCTGCAAGACACCGTCTTGGACGCCACCGAGAAGGCGTTGTCGTGGCTGGTGCCGAATACCGCCGATCTGGGATGTGTGTTGATTGTTGGCGCCCCGCTGGCCAGCCTGAACCGGGTCTACAACTGCGCGGTCGTTATTTTCCGCGGCCAAGTCCTCGGAGTGGTTCCGAAGTCCTACCTGCCCACCTATCGCGAGTTCTACGAATCCCGCCAGATTGGCCGAGGCGACGATGTGACCGGCGAGATCCGGGTAGCTGGACAGGACGTCCCCTTCGGCTCCGATTTGCTGTTCGCCGCCGAAGACCTGCCAGGATTCGTGGTCAACGTTGAGATCTGCGAAGACATGTGGGTGCCCATCCCCCCATCAGCCGAGGCCGCATTGGCCGGAGCGACGGTGATCGCCAACCTGTCCGGTTCTCCGATCACCGTGGCCAAAGCAGACCAACGCAAGCTGCTTTGCGCCTCAGGTTCGTCGCGGCTGTTGGCTGGGTACGTCTATGCCGCCGCAGGCGAGGGTGAATCCTCCACCGACCTCAGCTGGGACGGGCAAACCCTGATTTACGAAAACGGCAGCTTGCTCGCCGAAACCGAACGTTTCCCTGACGGCCAGCGGATGGCAATCGCTGACCTCGATCTGGGCACCTTGGTACAAGAACGGCTCCGTCAGGGAACCTTCGACGACAACCGGCGCAGCCACGCAGACCGCACCGGCGATTACCGAACAGTGACCTTCACTCTCACCCCACCCAGCGGCGACCTCGGCTTGATGCGGGAGGTGGCGCGGTTCCCTTTCGTACCCGCTGACCCCGCCCGGCTGGCCCAAGACTGCTTTGAGGCTTACAGCATTCAGGTTTCGGCCCTCGAGCAACGTCTGCGCCAAACAGGCCAGCCCAAGGTGGTGATCGGCGTCTCTGGCGGATTGGACTCCACCCACGCCCTGATCGTTGCCGCTCGTGCCATGGACCGGCTGGGACGTCCACGCAGCGACATTTTGGCGTTCACCATGCCCGGCTTTGCGACTTCAGAGCACACCAAAGGCAATGCAACTGCGCTGGCGACGGCGCTGGGCGTCAGCTTCGACACCCTCGACATCACCGAGACCGCCAGACTGATGTTGGACAACCTTGACCATCCCTTCGGTGAAGGACAATCCGTCTTCGACGTCACCTTCGAAAACGTTCAAGCCGGCCTCCGCACCGACTACCTGTTCCGGCTCGCCAACCATCATGGCGGCATCGTTTTGGGAACCGGCGACCTATCCGAGCTCGCGCTCGGATGGTGCACCTACGGCGTTGGCGACCAGATGAGCCACTACAACGTGAATTCCGGGGTGCCAAAAACCCTGATTCAGCATCTGATTCGCTGGGTCATTTCCGCTGAGCTGTTCACTGCCGACGTGTCGGCGACGCTGCAAGCAATCCTGGACACCGAGATCAGTCCCGAACTCATCCCGGTCGCTGAAGGGGAGAGGCCGCAATCCACTCAAGAAACCATCGGCCCATACGCGCTGCAAGATTTCACCTTGTTTCACGTCTTGCGGCGCGGCATGAAGCCGTCCAAGATCGCCTTCTTGGCCTGGCATGCCTGGCGTGAGGCTCGCGACGGCGCCTGGCCGGAGGGGTTTCCCGTTGACGAACGGGCGTCCTACGACCTGGCCGAGATCAAGAAATGGCTCGGCGTTTTCGTCACCCGCTTCTTCGGTTTCGCCCAGTTCAAGCGCTCCGCACTGCCCAACGGCCCCAAGGTCGTTCAAGGCGGTTCACTGAGCCCGCGAGGCGACTGGCGGGCCCCCTCGGACACCTCAGCAGCCTTGTGGCTGGCCGAACTGGCCGAGGTACCCGACAGCCCCTAAGTCTGGCCTGGGTCAGTTCTGAGGCTCGGCCGCCACCGCAGGGGCGGGCTGATCCTCGGATGTCGACGGCTCGGAAGCGCCAGGTGCATCCGGCATCACAGAAGCCTCAGGCTTGGTTTCGCTCTTGCGGGGCCCCTGCTTCTTCTTGCTGCCGCCCTTGGCGCCACCACGACGTTTCGAATCCCGGTCACCGCCGTCAGCGGGGGCCTGGCTTGCCACCGGAGCGTCATGGACGTGGTACCCGCGACCCGCGCAGGTCTCACATGCCACGGTGAAGGCTTCCGCCAGACCGGTGCCGATCTTCTTACGTGTCATCTGCACCAGACCGAGCGATGTCACTTCGGCAACCTGATGGCGCGTCCGGTCCCGTCCCAGGCATTCCACCAGGCGCCGCAGCAGCAGCTCCCGGTTAGCCGGAAGGACCATGTCGATGAAGTCGATCACGATGATGCCGCCGATGTCGCGCAGCCGGAGCTGGCGAACGATCTCCTCGGCCGCCTCCAAGTTGTTTGCGGTGACCGTGGCTTCCAAGTTTCCGGAGGTACCGGTGAACTTGCCGGTGTTGACGTCGATGACGGTCATTGCTTCGGTGCGGTCGATGATCAGCGATCCGCCTGACGGCAAGAAGACCTTGCGTTCCAAGGCCTTCGCGACCTGCTCGTGCACCCGGTAATGGCTGAAAAGGTCGCCATTGGCTTGCCGATCCCAACGTTCAATCCGGGTGGCCAGCTCTGGGGCGACGTAGGTCAGGTAGGCGTCGACGGTGTCGTAGGCATCCTCTGCGCCACCATTGCCGTCAATCACCATCGAGGTGAAGTCAGCAGTGAACAGGTCTCGCACGATGCGTACGGTCAAATCTGGCTCGGCATAGAGCAGCTGAGGTGCGGTGGTGGTTTTGGACTTCGCCTCCAACACTTCCCATTGCGCCTTGAGTCGATTCACATCGTGAACCAGTTCCTCTTCAGAAGCTCCCTCTGCAGCCGTCCGCACAATGACTGAGGCCGTCGGGTCAATCAAGTCGTCGAGGATGCCCTTCAACCGCTTACGTTCGCCTTCGGGAAGCTTGCGGGAAATGCCCGACAAGTGCCCGCCCGGTGAGTACACGATGTAGCGACCCGGAATGGACAGGTGTGAAGTCAACCGGGCGCCCTTCGCACCGACCGGATCCTTACTCACTTGGACCAGCACCGGCTGTCCGGACTTGAAGACCTTCTCGACCTTCTTATCGGACCCAGTGACGCCAAAAGAATCCCAGTCGACTTCGCCGGCATACAGCACGGCGTTACGACCACGGCCGATGTCAACGAAGGCGGCTTCCATGCTGGGCAGCACATTCTGAACCCGACCCAGATAGATATTACCGATCATCGACGCAGCAGAAGCGCGATCAACATAGTGCTCAACCAAGACATTGTCTTCAAGCACCGCAATCTGCGAGTAGTCCTCGGCCTGGCGAATCAGCATTTTGCGGTCCACTGATTCCCGGCGAGCCAGGAACTCGGATTCACTCAAAATCGGCGTGCGACGGCGGCCAGCGGCGCGACCTTCGCGGCGGCGCTGTTTCTTGGCTTCCATTCGGGTGGAGCCTTCGATGCCGGTCACTTCA
>CAYWIN010000019.1:0-6170 GCA_964458365.1 uncultured Propionibacteriaceae bacterium | reverse complement strand
GTTCCCACGCCGACGAGGCTCGCGAACCCGAACCACCACATCCATGGAATCGTCGTCCACATCGCCGGTGTCTTCACCGCGGCGGCGACGCCTACGGCGACGGCGGGACGAGCTGCTTTCACCGCTCGACTCCTCCGAAGACTCGGTCGTGGATCCATGATCGTCGCCTTCGGCTTCACCGGAGTCCCCGGTTTCGCCTTCGGAATGCGAATCGTCGGTCGAATCCTCGCCACTGCTGCGACGACGACGACGTCCACCGCGGCGACGACGACGGCGACGGGGAGAGTCCCCATCAGTGCTGTCAGATTCGGCATCGGTATCGGCATCGCCCTTGTCAGAAGTGGCGTCAGCGTCGTCTCCGGCGGCCTCGTCGCCATCGTGCGGCGCTTGTTCAGCGGGAGTCAAAAGTCCGCCGATCGCGGCGGCCAAAGAATCCAACACTTCGGTGGTGGACGATTCCTCATCGAGCCCTACGGCCTCGGCTAGGTCGACCGCGTGCGAACCACGATCAGCTGTCGTCTTGGCCAGCTCGGCGAGTGATTCACCGATGCGTTCAGCAGCGTCATCGGCGGGCTGGTCGCTCTTTGCCGGGCTACGACGGCGTCGAGTGGTCTTGACTGGTGCTTCGTCAGCCGCAGGCGTCGGGTCGCTCTCTGCACTGCTCGTCGACGCCGCGTCGGTGGGAGCTTTCGCTTCCCGCGCTGGCTTCCGGGCACGCTTGGGCTTGGTCGCGACTTCGGTGGCGGGCTTGGTCGCGGTGACTTCGCTTTCGTTGGGTGCTGCCAGCTCTGGGGTGGCAGCGACGCTTGTGGGTTCGGGCTCGACGACAGGAGTCGGAACGGGCGCTGCGGGGCTTCGGTCGACTGCCGCAGGCGGGCCAGCCGGACGGCTCGCGGAACGACGTCGAGGCGCTGGGGCCTTCTTGGACGCATCGTCGGCCGGGGTATGAGGATCAACTGGGTCGAGCATTGAGCTCTCCTTCAAGCGGCATAATGCGCCGCATCAAGCCATCTGCCATGCGGCATGAAAACCGCTACGCAAACAGCAAAGCCTTTTCGGTCGAATGCTCAGCGTGTTCGCCCCCGCGGTCGACTCGCGTCGCGGTGAAGTTCATACGCTCGCCCGGCCTTTCACACCGGCAAAAGCATCCGAAGCTGGGATCTGGATGACCCCGCTGACCCGAATTATCGCACACTCAAGCCTTTTCGGGGGAAAAGACTCCCTCAAGCCAGCGGATCACTGAGGTGATTTCCGTCCCACGGCCCCTGCGCCAAGCGGGTGAAAAGTGCGGGGGTACCGGTGTCCAAAACCGGCTCCAGAATGCGCAACGCCGCAACGACATCATCGGGCCGGATCACAAATTCTCCGGCCACCAAGGTGACCTCGCATCCGCCAGGAATGGCGACAGCATCGGCCACTGCCGGGCTCACATTGAAACGCCGAACACGGGACTTCGTTTTGCGTTCGACGAACACTTCCTCGGACTGGCTCAGGGTGTCCAAGGCGGACGCAATTCGGTCCGATGCGCCGTCCATCAAGATCTGCCACCGCGAGGCGCCCAACCGATCAGCCAAGGAGCCGCCGTCGGCAGGCGCCACCTGAACCATCACCAGACCGTCGGGCATGGCGGCATTCAACGCAGCCATGATGCTCTCCGGTTCGCGTTCTTCGGCCAAACCAATCTCGAGGTACTCCGCTTCGCTGGCAGCACCGGTGGGGGCTGCATTCACGTAGCTGATCCGCGGGTGAGGATGGAACCCGCTGGAATACGCCATCGGCACCTCAGCCCGACGCAGTGCCCGTTCGAAAGCGCGCCCAAAATCGCGATGCGAGGCGAACCGGGCCCGACCTCGTTTGGCATATCGGAACCGCAGCCGTTGCACGGGGGGCGGCTGCTGCGGCGGCTGGCGACGCTTACTCACAAGCGCGCAGCCTACGTTGCGCGGGGTACATCGTTCACCTTTTGGGGCATGAGCCCCTGAGACCTCAACCGAAATGGGCCTGGCCATCGGCCACACCCGGTTCGCGCAGAAACATGCACCTCACAAGGCATTGCGCAAGAACCGGGCACAGGCTACTTTTCTTCCGTGCAGTCTGCGGCATCCGCCGAAGCCCCTGGCTTGAGTCTCCCTCCAACCCCGCATCTTGACGCTCTGACCGGGTTACGTTGGTTTGCGGCCTTCGCCGTCTTCTTTTTTCACGCGAGGTCCTTCTATCCCCTGCCACACTCCATCGACTTGGCCTATTTCGGCAACGCCGGCGTCACATTCTTCTTCGTCCTCTCAGGGTTCGTCCTGACCTGGTCGTTCAACCCAGCGGACACCGCCGCAAAGTTCTACTGGCGTCGTTTCGCCAGGATCTGGCCCGCTCTCGCAGTCAGCACCGCCATCGCCATCCCGGTCTTCTACGGCCTCTACGGAAAACCTTGGGATTCGGTCAACCAGGTCGGCGTCTTTGCCAGCCTGGGGTTAGTCCAGTCTTGGTTCCCCAGTCTGGTGTTTGCCGGCAATCCCGCCGCCTGGTCACTGTCCGACGAAGCCTTCTTCTACTTGCTCTTCCCGTTCCTCATTCGACCTCTGATGAAGCTACGACTGCGCACGCTGGCCGCCTTGGCTCTCAGCTTGGTTGCTCTGCATCTGACCATCAAGCTGTCGAGCTTCGGTTGGCACCCTTCCACCGACCAAGAAGAGATCCTCTTCGTGTCTCCGATCGGCCGATTGGGTGAGTTCCTGGTCGGAATGGTGACGGCGGCCGCGCTCCGGCACGGTTGGCGAACCCGACTTCGGATGCCCGCAGCCGTCGGACTTGTCGCCGTGGCGGTGGCGGTGATGTGGTACAGCCGCACACACACGGGATTTCTGGCCGGAATCGGTCTGGGCGGCCTCCTGGATGACGCCGCTAATCAAATTCTTACCCCGCTTTTTGCCCTGCTGATTGCGGCCGTGGCGGTGCACGATCTGAGCGGCCGTCGAACCTTCCTGAAGTCACGCCCCCTGGTGTTGTTGGGCCAGTGGTCCTACTCGTTTTACCTGGTGCACGCCACCGTTTTGTACGCCATCGCCATCTTGTGGCTTCCGCGGCATCGGGCGGCGTGGAGCAATATCTGGCCCGCCACGATAGCCGCGGTTTGCGCGATTGCCGCCGCAGCTGCGCTGTACTACCTGGTCGAACACCCCGCCGAGCGCGCGCTGCGACGCCGACTGAAGAGCTGGCCGTTCGTGGCAAGGACCGCGTCCGGGACTCTCACCGCTTCACCGGCAGGCAGCACCCCAGCTGATGTGAGCAGCCCCCGGGTTGCCGATCCGGTCGCGGCAGCGGAAGCGCTCGTTGAACCCATCGCCGCGCACTCCCCGCCTCAGGACGACAAACCGATGGCCAAGCCGGTCGGTCCGATCTGAATCTCGGTGCCTAGCCCCGGGCAGACACCGCAGTCATAGCAGCCTGACCAGCGGCAGTCCTCCACCTCACGCTCATCGAGAGCGTCTTGGTAGTCCAGCCAAAGCCACTCTGCGTCGAGACCCGCGCTGAGGTGCCCCCAGGGCAGAACCTCTTCCTTGTCGCGGGCCCGCGCGGTGTACCAAGCCAGGTCCACACCGTGCGAAGGCAAGACCCGAGCGGCAGCGTCCATCCAGCGCTGGTAGGAGAAGTATTCACTCCACCCGTCGAGGATCCCTCCGTCGCGCCACACCGCCTCGATCACGTCAGCGACCCGTCGATCACCTCGGCTCAGCAGGCCCTCAACTTGGCCCGGTTCACCTTCGTGATAGCGCACCGAAATGAACCGCCCATATCGCCGGTCTGCGCGCGCTTTCACTTTGAGCATGCGCAACCGACGGTTCACCGTTTCGGCATCGGTCTGCCCCACCCATTGGAAAGGCGTGTGCGCCTTGGGTACGAACCCGCCGATGCTGATCGTGCAGCGAATGTCGCGTGTGCCTGCCGCCTGACGTCCAGCCTCGATCACTTGCGCCGCAAGGTCGGCAATGGCCAACACATCTTCATCCGTTTCGGTGGGCAGCCCACACATGAAATACAGCTTCACCTGACGCCAGCCCCGACCAAATGCTGTGGACACCGTCTGGATCAGATCGGTCGAGTTGACCTGCTTGTTGATCACCCGTCGCAACCGTTCGGTGCCACCTTCAGGGGCGAACGTCAGCCCCGAGCGACGACCGTTGCGACTCAACTGTTCAGCCAGATCGATATTGAAAGCGTCCACCCGGGTGCTGGGCAAACTGAGTGACACAAAGGAGTCGGCGTAGCGATCAGCCAGACCCGACGTGATCTCGCCGATTTCGGAATGATCGGCGCTCGACAGGCTCAGCAGACCGATCTCTTCCAACCCCGTCGCGGCAAGGCCGGCCGCAGACATCGCCTTGATCGTGGCCACACTCCGTTCGCGCACCGGACGGCTCACCATCCCCGCCTGACAGAATCGACACCCCCGGCTGCAACCGCGAAAGATCTCAACCGAGTAGCGCTCGTGAACCGTTTCAGCCAGCGGAACAATCGGATGCTTCGGATAGGGCCATTCGTCGAGGTGGTCCAAGACGTGCTTGGCGACCTGGGCCGGGATGCCAGGCCGAATCGGCGTCACCGCCTGAATCGGGCCTTGCGGAAGGTAATCGACTCGATAGAACTGCGGCACATAGGCCAACCCATCGAGGGCAAACTGTTCCAAAAGGCCTAATCGACCACCGGGCCGTCCGGAGTTCTTCCAAACGCGGGTACGCCGAGAAATCTCTAGCGCTGCCGCCTCCCCATCACCCAACACAGCCGCGTCGATAAAGTCTGCGATCGGTTCGGGATTGAACGCGGCATGACCCCCCACAATGACCAACGGAGCCTCGTCGTCACGGTCGATCGCACGCAGCGGCAAGCCAGCCAGATCGAGAGCTTCGAGCAGATTGGTGTAGCCCAGTTCCGTCGAAAAGCTGACTCCGAAGAGGTCAACGTCAGCCACCGGTCGGTGAGTCTCCCAGGTGAACTGCACCAGTCCCTGCTCACGCATCCGGCCAGCCAAGTCCGGCCAAATCGAAAAGGTGCGTTCAGCCGCGAGCCACTCCGGCTCGTTGAGAATCTCGTAGAGGATGGCCAGACCTTGATTTGGCTGGCCAACCTCGTAAACGTCGGGGTACATCAGCGCCCAGCGAACCTCAACAGCGTCATCGCTCTTGGTGATCGAGTTGACCTCACCACCGATGTACTGGACGGGTTTGGACACCTGGGCCAATAGCGGCTCAAGGCGTGAGTAAAGCGAACGGGTCGTCATAACCGAACCAGCCTAAGTCAGTGGTGGTAAGCGCCCAAAAAGCCTGCGGCCGCTCAGTCGTCAGCGCCTTGGCGTGGCCCCATTGCGTTGATCACCAGATCGGCGCGGCCTCGCGGGTCGCAGTTGGTCAAATAGAGCTGCTGACCTTGTAAGAATCGAGCGTTGTCGGGATCGGAAAGATCGGCGCTGCCCCCATCACGGGCCGCGCGCCGACGGAATGCCTCATCGAAGGGCACCTCGAGCCACACCGACAGATCCCACAGCTTACGACCGCTGGTTCGACACCAATCTGTGCGGTGCATGAACAGTCCGTCGATCAGCACGACGGCATCGTCGGGGGCGACTTGCCACGGCGAGCTGAGCGCACACTCGGCTTTTCGGTCATAACCTGCGGTTCGATACCGGCCCGAACCATCAGAGCTCAACGGTTCCAGCACTTCTTCGGTGAACCGCTGATAGTCGTAGCTGTCTTCGAAATAGCCCTTGCCCGAAAACCGGCCCTGGGCGTAGCGCTTGGATTGCGGGTTCAAATAGTCATCCAGACTGATCCGGATGACCGTAAGCCCGGACTCGCGCAAAAGATCGGCGAGGTCATCGGCGAAGGTCGTCTTTCCCGACCCGTCAACCCCATCGATTGCCACCAAGACCCGTCCAGCACGTGGACGAATCAACGCCCGCAGCTTGCGTAGGCCGCATGCGACGTCGACTTCCTCAACAACACCGTGACTCATAATCACCCTTTGTCAGTGCCCCCACGGCGCGTGCGAACCGGTTCTCGGTTGCTGCGTCGCTACTGAATGACGGCGGCAGGTGACGTACTTCGCCGCAGTCCCAGCCGGGAAGACTGCCACATCAGCGCGCCCACGACCAGTAGCAGAATTCCCATCTGCAACAAGAC
>CAYWIN010000018.1:0-15186 GCA_964458365.1 uncultured Propionibacteriaceae bacterium | reverse complement strand
TGTTGAGGCTGCGCCCGGCGGGACCCTGCGCAGCGATCACCGAGCGGAGCGGCTCGTGGAGGCAGTCGGCGGCGCCCATCGTGGTGGTGGTGCCGTCGGCGAGCGAGCAGACGATCGGCGTGCGGGCGCACGGTGACGGATCGCCCGGTGTCCACAGCTGGAGCACCGGCGCCGTGAGGCGTCCGTCGGCGACGACCGTGGCGAGGCGTTCAGCAAGCTGGTATTCGCCGGGGAAAGGTTCTTCGCCGGCATTGACCTTGGCAACAACCTCGGGGTTCAAATCGATGCCGCGCACCTCATGGCCACTCCAGGCGTACTGGACTGCCAAGGGCAGGCCGATCTTTCCCAGCCCGATTACTGAAACCCGCACGTTGTCCCTCTTCCTCAGATTCTTGATTGGTTAGTTGCCTCGTGTGATGAAGGGAAGGAGCACTTTGGCGCTAACCGCACCAGAATGCCACTTTGCTGCGAAGTCCCGTCCGGCGCGGCCCAGCGCGAGACGTTGGTCTGGGTCTTCGGCGAGCTCCACCAGGGCTGCTTCCAGCCGGTCTGGTGGCCCGTCAATGATGGGGATGGGATCGGGGACGGCTTGACGCACAGTCTGGTCCAGGTTGCCGATGACGACCCGTCCGGCCGCCATTGCCTCGACGGCGGCAACCCCGTAAGAGCCGGTCCGGATCTGATCGATCACGATGTCGGCGCGAGCCACCAGCGACGGCATTTCGGCGGCGGGAATCTGCCCTTGGTCCACGATGTACTCGATCACGCCGCGGGCGTCGAGAGCTTCCAAGACTGGCACGATCACCTCCGAGCCCTTGATTGGGGGGTGAGCTCGACTGGGACGGTGCAGCACTTTCGGGCGGTCGCGCGGCCCAAGCTCGGGTACCGCATTCCAGCGGGCCTGATCGACGACCACGGGCAGCCAGGTGGCCTGCGGAAGGTCGAAGAGGAGATCGGGGGTGGAAACAAAGATCGGGCCATCGAAGGCGGCAGCAATTTCGCGGTTGCGGGTGGCCTGGACCTCAATCTGAGTGCGCCACTGGTCGGAGACCGAATGAAAGAACGACTCATCGAACCGTTCCATGTGGGCAATCGGGTCGCGCACTTCGCTTCCATGAGCGGCCAGAGCGATGGCGATGCCCTGGCGGCGCAGCAGCGCGATTTCGGCTTCGATGTCGTCACCCACGAGCCGCCCAAGAAGTGGCCCAAAGCCGTCAATAATCAGGTGGGTGTAGCGCCGGATGATGGTGGCGAGCTCGGCAGTGCTGTCCAACGCAGACGTCATGTCCGAAGGGACGATCCGATGCGGATCGTGGGTGATCTCCTTCGACGGCGCAAAGCTGGCAACACGGCAGCCAGAGGCCTCGGCTAGTGCTTCGGCCCAGTAGTAGGCCTGTCCCGCGCTGTTCGCCCGTCCAATACCCACCGAAACGTCGCCGAGTCGACCGGCCGGAAACCCGGTGTCGAGGGTCGCTGTCTCATCTGGGGTGGGGACGTTCAACGCTGACGTCACCGAATTCGGAGCCGCTTTCGGTGTGGGCGCCTTTACCAGTCCTGCGTAGCGCTTTGCCAGGCGAGCCTGCTGAGTAGTCCACTGGTGTTCGCTCACCAAGCCTGGAGTGATCGCGGCGCGATAGCGGTCGGTATCGGCAAGGACCAGCCGAAGTTTCTCTGCGAGGTCCGGAAGCGAATCGGTCTTGAAGATCTCACCAATTTCGTTGCTGCGCACAACTGCGGCAGTGGCGACGTTCGCGGAATTCACCACCACGGGCAGCCCCGCGACCAGATATCGGGTGAACTGGGCTGGGATCGAATAATTCAGCGAGGCGGTGCCATTTCGGGCGATCACGGCCACGCGGGCATCGGTCAGCTGCACGGGCATTGGGCTGCCGGTTTTGGTGCTGAGCCGGTGAACCCGTCCAGCGACGCCAGCCTGCTCAGCCAGGTCGATCAGCGTGGGGTCGCCGTCGCCATGCTCGTCGATCAAAGCAAGGTGAAGTTCGGGCACTGCGGCCAACGCCTTGATCAGGGTGCCAATGCCGCGTTGGGAATCGGCGGCTGCCGAGCAGACCGCCACCGGCGTATCGGAAGACAGCCCGAGTTCAGTGTGAAGTGATGGTCCATCGGGGTCGGTATCGACGTCGGGCGCATCGGACACGACGGTGGGTCGTCGGGTGAGCCGGTAGGCGGTATGCATCGCCCGGGCGATCGATTCGCTGATCGTCACCACTTCCGTGACATCGCGGATGTAGTCCCGTTCGGCGGCAGCCAGCGCCGGAATCATCGAGCTGTCTGGGATCGCGGTGGAGTTGACGGCAAGAAGCTCGTGGGCGTCGTAGATGGTCTTGACGTGGCCCGCGACGGCGCGGTGTGAAGCGTGGGCCACCGCGGCTGGCAGTGCCAGCGGGTGATGCACCTGAACCAGGGCTGGGCGAAGCTCGTCCAGGGCCTGGGTGAGAGCCAGGGTGATTCGCAGCGTGCGGGGATCGTTGTCGGCCCATCGAGGCTGGGCGAGCTCGGGATAGCGCGGAAAGTGTCGCAAGACTTCGCGGTGAATATTGCCGAGACGGCGGACGAAGCGTGCAGCGCGGATGGCACCCAGACGTTTGTCCCAGGCCTGGATGACCTGATCCCACGGGTCGGTGATCGCCGGCACGAGCACCATGGCCACACCGTCAATATCCACGGTCTGGGCCACAGGAGCAGTGCTGATTCCCAGAATCAGAGTCGGGTAGCCTGCCTCAGCTGAGGTGCGCGCAGCGCGAATCGTGCGCGGATCTGGGGTGTTGCTTGCCGTGCTGAGGTGAACGATGAGCGGCTGCGGCAGCTTTGCGGACACCTCGGTGAGGACATCGGCCACTAAGGGCCCCCTTCTGCGCAAGGACGTCACGTATGGGGTTGCGGCCATCGTCCCGTCCAGGTAATGACCGCCCAAAACGATACCAGAGCGCTGTTGGACGCCTGGGGTGCTTCGAGGTGAGCTTCGGGGGCGTTTGGCGTAGCTTTGGCAGCGTGAAAATCGTCTCGGTGGTGGGTGCTCGCCCCCAGTTTGTGAAACTTGCCCCGATCGCCCACGCGGCGGGTGCCGCCGGTGTTGAGCATGTAATTGTGCACACGGGTCAGCACTATGACCCGATGCTTTCTGATGTCTTCTTTACCGATCTCGGCATCCCGGCCCCGAATGTTCATCTGGGTGTGGGCAGCGGCAGTCACGGTGTGCAAACGGGCGCGATCTTGGCCGCGCTGGATGAGGTTCTGCTGGCAGCCAACCCTGATTGGGTTCTGGTCTATGGCGACACGAACTCGACGCTGGCCGCCGCGCTCAGCGCGGTGAAGATGCACCTCCCGGTGGCTCATCTGGAGGCTGGCTTGCGCAGCTTCAACCGGCGGATGCCCGAAGAACACAACCGGGTGCTCACCGACCATGCCGCAGACCTCCTGTTGGCTCCTACTCAGGTCGCGTTTGGGCACCTATCCGACGAAGGGCTGGCCGACCGGTCGGTCGTGGTCGGGGATGTGATGACCGACGTGTTGTTTTCGGTGCGCGACCAGGTCATGGCCTCCCCGGTCAGTTCAGAGCTGGATCTGGCACCAGGCTCGTACTATCTGGCCACCATCCACCGGGCGGAAAACACCGACGATCCCGAACGGCTGGCCAGCGTCATTTCGGCGTTGGCGGGTTTGGATCACCCGGTGGTGCTGCTGGCTCATCCGCGGCTGGTCGCCAAAGCGGAGGATGCCGGGGTGTCCCTAACTCAGGGTTCGCTGATGACGCGCCGTCCGCTGGCGTATCCGGCGTTGGTGGCGGCGACCATGAACAGCGCAGGGGTGGTCACCGATTCGGGAGGGCTCCAAAAGGAGGCCTTCTTGCTTCGGGTGCCGTGCACCACGGTCCGTACCGAAACCGAATGGGTGGAAACCGTCGAACTGGGTTGGAATGTGCTCGTGTCCAATGCTGCTGAGCTTGCCGCCGCAGTGCATCGGCCTGTGCCGCAGGCGACGTCCGCCGCACCCTATGGAGACGGCGCGGCAGCGACCAAGGTCATTGAGGTTTTACAGCGAGCGGCCCGGACGCGCTAGCTGGTCTTTTCCCACCGGCTGGGCAGCGGAAACGCGGAATCCAGGAAGTCCTGCAGGATCGCCGCGCCGCGTCGGGCCGCCGCGGCGTCGTCAGACTCCGAGTCATTGAGGCAAATCGACTGGAGTTCATGACGAATCAGCCAGTCTTCGAAGGCGTAGTGCGCGCCGCTGCGTGAGGTCTCCATGTAGCCATGGTTGATCTTTCCCGTGATCGCCCTGCCGGTGGCATAGGCGTAGTACTGGCCCAAGGAGCTGCACAGTGCATAGTCGGTGCTGCTGCGCAACTGTGACCGGCTGATCTGAGCAAAGAGCTCGGGTTCGCGTTCCTCAAATTCGGTCATCACCTCGCGGAGCTGCGCGTGCGGGGTGTGCCGAAGCTTTGCGGTGATGTTCTTCCCGAATCGGGTGCGAATGAAGTCCCGGTTGTTCTTGCCCGCCACGGCCACCGCTCGGTCTTCAGCACTGGGTACCCCGGGGTCGATCAGGCGAGGTGAGGGGAAAAACTTGAGAAGGCGATCACCGTGGAAGAACAGCTCGGGGTTGACCGGACGGGCGAACATGATGTCATCGTTGAGATAGACGTAATGCGAAGCCAGTCCTGGAATGTGATGAAGCTGAGACTCGATCGCGTGTGAGTTGAAAACAGGCAGTGCCGATGGGTCGGAGAAGATGTCTTGATGATCAACTACGTGGAGCCGGCTATCTTGCTGCAACCAAGAGGGCACCTGCTGGTCAGTGACAATCCAGATTCGGTTTACCCAGTCGGCGAAGAACTGCAGTGATCGCAGTGAGTAGCGCAGCTCGTCGTGGCTGTTGAAGCGCACTTCCGCTCCAGCGTCTAACGGCAGGTCGTCTTCCATCAGGCCGGCTTTGCTTTTGCGGGCCTGCCAGGCGGGGTCGTCGCCATCAACCCAGGTGTAGACCACATCCACGGGTTCATTGACCAACAGGAGATGGGGTAGTTCTGGCGCCATTCGGTGCCCTTGGGCCTGCACTTGCTGCCAGAGTTCGGGCTCGATCCAGTCGAGCACTCCGGTCGGCTTGGGCGCCATGATGGTTCCCGGTGTCAACACACCGCCACCCGTTGTTGGTGTCGCGGAAGCTAGCCGCGTCCAGAACGAGATCAGCGCTCCATAGGATTCATCGACCAACTCGATGCCCTCAGCGGTGACCATGTTGCGATTCACCAGGAGAGCGGACGCTGAGCCGCCCAACCTGGGTACGTGGGCCGGACGGGACCGTCCGGTGACATCGGAGCGGACGACGGCGAACCACCAACTCGCGGTTTGGGGACTCGTTCTCAGACTGCGCAAGACCTGCGCCCGGTCGCCTACCTCGACCACGAGCTGGGGTTGATCAAGAAGGCGACTGTCCAGAATCAGATGCTCAATCCCGGCAGACGTCAAAAGATCGGACAGCTCGTTCACGAGCTCGCGCAGGTAGCGGTGGTAGCTGAAATCGGTGACCACTTCGGTATGCCAGCGCCAGCGGTGCGGGATCAAGCCCCAGCCCAGTCGACGCAGGCGCCGACGAAACAGCCGGTAGTTGGCCACCGCCGCTTTGACGGGTTTGCGCAGCAGATTAAGCATTGGCATCCCGCTTCTCGAACGGGCTGGGCAGCGGAAAGTAGCGCTGCAGGAATTCGGCGATCGCCGACTCATCAATGTCGGTTGAGTAGCCGCCGATGTCGTTGAGGCAGAAGGCGTCCCAGGCGCGAAGTCGCTCCAGGCTGTCGAGGTGTTCAACCAGGTTCGGAGAGCCAATGTCGAGGTAGAGCGCGCTGAAGTCGCCAACCGAGGCGCGGCCTTGGGCGAAAGCTTGGTAATGATCCAGCTCTGAGGCGATGGCGAAGTCTTCGGCATTGCGGAATTTCGACCGGGCTACTTTGGCGAACAGTCCGGGTTCGGCCTGTTCGAAGGCGTCCAGCGAGACCTTCTCATGGGGGTAGGGAATGTGCCGTATTCGGTTGGTGATGGTTCGGCCGTAGCGCTGCTCGATCAACGCTCGGTCGTTGCGGGCCGCCAGGCTGGCGCCGTTGCGTAGGTCCGGATTGTGGTCACGGTCGATACTGACCAGAGACGGCAGGAACCTCGGAATGCCGTTGCCGTGAAAGAACGCTTCTGGGCGAACCGGGCGCCCAATGAACACGTCGTCGTTGAAGTACAGGAAATGGTCAGCGAGCCCTTTGATGTGGTGCAGCTGAGATTCGATTGCGTGGGAGTTGAAAACCGGCAGCGCAGCCGGATCAGTGAAGATTTCGCGATGGGATACGACGGTCAGTTTCGGGTTGGATTCCTCCAGCCACTCAGGGACTTGATCGTCGGTCACCACCCAGACGTGGCGAATCCAGCCAGCGTAGGCACTCAGTGAACGAAGGGAGTACAGCAGCTCGTTGCGGCTCCGGGTCCTCGCCGCATCCATCGCGTCCGCGCTGAGATCGAGTTGAACGCCCTGGGCGGCTGCCCGCCGCTGGCGCCAAGCGGGATCGCGATCATCTACCCAGGTGTAGACGGCGTCGATCGGGCGATTGAAATCGAGGAGCTGCGGGATTCGGCAACTGGGCAGGATTCGCTCGGGATCTGACTGCGCCTCGGCCCACAGGTCGGGGTTGAGGTATTCGGCCAGGGAGTTGCGTCCCACCGCCAATCGGGTTCCGGCACGATACTCGCCACCGTCGCGGCGAGGCTCACCTGCGGTGGTGGTGCGCCAGAACTGGATACTGACCCCGATCTCGGGGCCCGCTACCGGCACCTTGTTTCGGGTCACTTGAATTCGGTGAACCTTAACCCGTGTCTTGGTAAAGGCATCTGGCCGAACCGTGGTCAGCCGCTCAAGCTTGGCGCTGGCGCCACTGAGCCACCAGTTGGCGGCTGCCGGGCTGCTTGCCAGGACCGTCAGGGCGTTCCTGCGCGATTCGAGCGGGATCGCGATCGTCTGCTCTCCTCGTTCAACCACTCGCACCGCTTCCACTCCGGCGTCAGTGAGGGTCGAGGTCAGCTCCTGGGCAAGTTGGTCAAGTAACGCCCATGCATCGATGTGGTCGACGGTCTCAGCCTGGGACCAGTCGACTCCTTTGCGTGCCTTGAGGAAAGGACTGGCGAGCAGCGAGTTCTCACCGATAGCCCGGAGAAGCTTCCTGGTGCCCACTGACTGGTGGGCGGCAAAGCTGGCCAATCGGCGAGTCAGCCGGGCTCTCGCGGCTCCCGGTGAGTGGCGCATGCTGGATGGTCCTGACGATTGGGTTTGGAAACACTGATGATACTCAACCCACCCTGTGGTCCAGGTCAGCTTCGCCTCTGTGCAGGGCAGGAGTTCGGCAGGCGGGAGTGGTTTGGGCCGCCGGTTGCCCTAGTCTGCATTTCATGAGCAACCCGTGGCAGCCTGAGGACTGGGAACCGGTCGCCGGCTTTGAGTTCACTGACATCACGTACCACCGGGCCAAGAAGGTGCCTGCGGTGCGCATCGCCTTTGATCGCCCTGAGGTGCGCAATGCTTTCCGTCCACACACCGTCGATGAGCTGTACACGGCCCTGGACCATGCCCGAATGAGTGCCGATGTGGGCTGTGTGCTGCTCACCGGGAATGGGCCGTCGGAGAAGGACGGCGGTTGGGCGTTCTGTTCGGGGGGCGATCAGCGGATTCGGGGCCGGTCGGGCTATCAGTATGCCGACGGGGCTACCGCCGAAACGGTGGACGCCCGCCGTGCTGCCGCCGAGGGTGGGCGGCTCCACATTTTGGAGGTGCAACGCCTGATTCGGTTCATGCCCAAGGTTGTGATCGCATTGGTGAATGGGTGGGCCGCTGGTGGCGGGCATTCCCTCCATGTGGTGTGCGACATGACCCTTGCGTCAGCCGAACATGCCAAGTTCAAGCAGACCGACGCCGATGTGGGTTCCTTCGATGCCGGTTTTGGCTCGGCGTATCTGGCCCGTCAGGTCGGCCAGAAGGTCGCTCGGGAGATTTTCTTCTTGGGCGAGACCTATGACGCGCAACGCGCTTACGAAATGGGCGCAATCAACGGCGTCGTGCCTCATGCCGAGTTGGAATCTGTCGGGCTGGAGTGGGCCGCCAAGGTGTGCAAGAAGTCACCCACCGCGCAGCGCATGCTGAAGTTTGCCTTCAACGCCATCGACGATGGACTGATCGGCCAGCAGGTTTTCGCCGGCGAAACCACTCGCCTTGCCTACATGACCGATGAGGCCGTGGAGGGGCGCGACGCCTTTTTGGAAAAGCGCGATCCCGATTGGTCCGACTTCCCCTACTACTACTGAGAGGCGCCGATCCGAACGGGCCTGTGGTTTTCGCGGATTACTGGGCCAGCCCGTAGAGGCGGTCACCGGCGTCCCCGAGGCCGGGCACGATGTAGCCAACCTCGTTTAGGCGTTCGTCGAGTGCGGCACACACCAAGGTGCATGGCACGTTGATCTGTTCGGTCAGCTCACGCATCTTCGCGACACCTTCGGGGGCGGCGATCAGGCAAATGCAGGTGATGTGGTCGGCACCGCGATCGATCAGGAACTGCACTGTGCCGCCGAGTGATCCGCCGGTTGCCAGCATCGGATCGAGCACGTAGCACTGCCGTCCAGAGAGGTCTTTGGGTAGCCGCTCGGCGTAGGTGAACGGCTGCAAGGTCTCTTCGTCGCGCACCATGCCCACGAACCCAACTTCGGCAGTGGGCATCAGGCGCATCATTCCTTCCAGCATGCCCAGTCCGGCGCGCAAGATGGGCACGACGAGGGGACGCGGACGGCTGAGGGCCACTCCGGCGGTCGTGGTGATCGGGGTGACGACGTCGACCGGATCGACCCGCACTTCGCGAGTGGCTTCGTATGCCAAGAGGGTGACGAGCTCTTCAACGAGCTGTCGGAAGGTCGCGCTGGCGGTCTTTTCGTCCCGCAACAGGCTGACTTTATGAGCGACAAGAGGGTGTTCGATAACGCGAAGTTCCACACCGATACCTTGGCACAGACCTTCGTTGTGCGAGGTCTTGGCTCAGACTGTGCCCAATCGGGTTTATCTGAGACTATGGACCAGCAATGCCAGGTGAGGAGGCAGTGGTGAGCGAATCGGATGACCTTGAGTTCGAGCTGCCTAACCGTGGCGACGATCGTCCGGGTTTGGACGAGTTGGACGACGAGCTCGATGTCGTCGATCTCGACGACGATGACGATGACGCCGACGATGGCGACGACGACTACCCCGATGACGCCACCGAAGACGACATCGACTTGGTGATTGCGCTGTACCGCGAGGATGGGCTGCCGGTAGCTCTGCCCCTGGATGTGGAGCTGGCTAACGATTTTGACGGGTTGATCGAACAGCTGCGTCGCGTCCCTGGTGATGCCGGTGCGGTGGGCTTGGTGTCCATCGACGATGAGGTTTTTGTGATCGTCCGGGTGCGTGGCAAGCGCGTCCAGGTGTTCTGTTCTGATGCGTGCGCTGCGGAAGACTGGCCGATCGCCCGGGACGTCATCGACTACCTTGATCTGGATCTCGCTGACGACAACGACGACAGTTACCCGGTGGGCGACTCAGATGTCTTGGCCGATGTGGGCATGCCGGCCTTCGAGCTTGAGGCCATGGCCGAGGATTTCGACGAAGACACCACAGCTTTGTTGGAGCGCATCACCGCCAAGATCAGCTTCGGCCCAGAATTCGCCAAGGCCTTGGCCAGCTTCGAGTGAGCCGCTGGACCACGGTGATGGCCGAGGCGATCGCCGAGGCCACCCTCGCCACCGCACATCAGGACGTGCCCATCGGGGCGCTGGTTTTGGATCCCTCAGGTGCAGTCATCGCCACGGCCCATAACGAACGCGAACTTCACCACGATCCGACAGCTCACGCTGAGGTTGTGGCGCTGCGTCGGGCTGCTGAACAGCGGGGTGATTGGCATCTGACCGGTTGCACTTTGGTCGTCACGCTCGAACCCTGCACGATGTGCGCTGGCGCCCTGGTGGCCGCCCGCATTGAGCGTTTGGTGTTTGGGGCTTTTGACCCGAAGGCTGGCGCTGTCTCCTCACTATGGGATGTGGTCCGTGACCCGCGGCTGAATCATCGCGTTGAGGTGATCGGTGGCATCGCCGAGACCGAATGTGGGCAGCTGTTGCGCGACTTTTTCGACTCGCGTCGGTAGCTGGCCGCTGCCCTGGGATTCGCGCCGACGTCTTGAACCGAGCGGGTCTGTTCGATTGGCCCCGTCCGGGGCGCACTAGCTACACTCGCCTGCGGTGGCGTGTCTGAGCGGCCGAAAGAGCGCGCCTCGAAAGCGCGTGAGGGGCAACCCTCCGAGGGTTCAAATCCCTCCGCCACCGCCACAGTGTTTCGACACATCGCGAGCCGGTGGGCCTGAGGTCCACCGGCTTTTGCGTCCCGTTCAGCCTCGCCGATGCGCAATTTGGGGCAAAATTCCGTGCATTGACTGGTGCCTCACTGAACGAAGGTGCGTGTTAGTTCCCCTACCCCGAGCGCGCTTTTCGAGGCAGAGTGGATGACAGCGCAAAACGCTACTTGTCTCAAAGGAGAGCCTCGTGAAGAAACTCATCAATGATCCGGCCAATGTTGTGGCCGAAACTCTGGCCGGTTTCCAGGCCGCCCATGCCGATGTGGTCACCGTCCACTTCGACCCCGATTACGTGGTGCGCGCCGATGCGCCGGTGAAGGGCAAGGTGGGATTGGTCTCTGGTGGTGGCTCAGGTCATGAGCCGCTGCACGCCGGATATGTCGGCAAAGGAATGCTGGACGCTGCCGTCCCAGGTGCGGTCTTCACCTCGCCGACGCCTGACCCGATTCTCGATGCCACCAAGGCCGTCGATGGCGGTGCGGGCGTTTTGCATATCGTGAAGAACTACACCGGTGACGTGCTCAATTTTGAGACTGCAGCGGAACTGGCCGAAATGGACGGCATCACCGTCAAAGCCATTGTGGTGAACGACGATGTGGCCGTCGAAGACTCAACCTGGACGGCAGGTCGCCGCGGTGTGGCCGGAACAGTCCTGGTGGAGAAGATCGCCGGGGCAGCCGCCGAACGTGGTGACGATTTGGACGCTGTGCTGGCTGTTGCTACCAAAGTGAACAGCCAGGTGCGTTCGATGGGGGTGGCGTTGACCGCTTGCACTGTGCCGCACGTGGGAAAGCCATCGTTTGACCTTGCCGAGGACGAAATCGAAATCGGGATCGGAATCCATGGAGAGCCTGGACGTCATCGCATTCCGATGGCGACGGCGAACGTGATCACCGATCAGCTGGTCGATCCGGTTCTTGCCGATCTCGCGGCGGCCCCCGGTTCGTCAGTGCTGCTGTTCGTCAATGGCATGGGCGGGACGCCAGAGTCGGAGTTGTACATCGTCTACAACCATGCGCGCGAACGTCTGGAAGCTGCGGGTTTGCAGGTTACCCGGTCGTTGGTGGGTAACTACATCACCAGCCTGGAAATGCAGGGTTGTTCGGTGACTGTCTTGGTCCTTGATGACGAGTTGACTGCCTTGTGGGATGCGCCAGTGAACACCCCCGCGCTGCGTCGCGGCCTGTGAGGATCGGTCTGTGAGCGACAACTTGACTGCGGCCTGGGCGCTGGATTGGATCCAACGCGCTCAGGCCGCTCTGGCTGAAAACCGGATGGAACTGATCGAACTCGACCGAGTCATCGGCGACGCCGATCATGGTGAAAACATGGATCGCGGCTTTAAGGCGGTGGTGGCAAAGCTTGACCCGAACGCGGAAGATGTGTCGTCGGTGTTGAAGCTGGTCGCCTCCACGTTGATGTCGACGGTCGGTGGCGCGGCTGGTCCGCTGTACGGCACGGCCTTTTTGCGGGCGGCGAAAGCCGCCGGCGAGAACGACCTGGACGCCGACGGTGTGGTGGCGCTTATCGCAGCGGCGTTGGGTGGCATCGTGGCTCGAGGCAAGGCCACCACCGGGGAGAAGACCCTGGTCGACGCCTGGACGCCCGCCCTGGAAGCCGCGCAGGAGTCTGCCGCGAAAGGTGCCACTGCGGCGGAGACGTTGCGAGCTGCTGCGGTGGCCGCGCAAGCCGGTGCTGAGGCGACCATTCCGATGCAGGCCACCAAGGGCCGCGCTTCCTATCTGGGGGAACGGTCGATCGGGCACCAAGATCCAGGAGCGACGTCGACGGCGATCCTTCTGGCCACGGCAGCCGACGCGGCGGAGGCCCAATGAGCGTCGCCTTGGTGATCGTGTCTCATTCGGCGCAGCTGGCTGCTGGCGTGGTGGAACTTGCCGCCCAAATGGCTGCTGACGTGTCTTTGCGTGCCGCTGGCGGTACCGAAGATGGCCGGATCGGGACGTCATTTGAATTGGTTAATGCTGCGGTGCAGGAGCTTCGAGGTGAGGGGCACGATGTTGCGATCCTGACTGATTTGGGCTCAGCAACGATGACTGTGGAGTCGGTGCTGGAGTTCCTTGATCAGGGGGAGGCATCCCACGTCCGATTCGCTGACGGTCCGTTGGTGGAAGGCGCTGTTGCTGCGGCAGTCACTGCGCAAGTAGGTGGGGATCTCGATGCGGTTGTGGGTGCCGCTCGGGCTCGGGAGCTTTTTGGCTGAGCTGTGTCCCCACCGTCGGTGTGATGTGTCGATGATCGTGGAAGGTATGGGCCCGGACAAGAAGCGGCGCTTCTGACCGGTAGACTTCGCCCAGGAGGCCGCCCGTGCAATTGGACCAGGTATTGCTGCTTGGTTCAGCCGTGCTGCTCGTCTCGATCATCGCTGCCCGTCTGGGCACACGTTTTGGTCTTCCTTCGCTGCTCATCTTTTTGGGCCTTGGTGTCCTGGTGGGCCAGTTGGGCCTGGAGTTCAATGACGCCGAGTTGGCGCACACTCTGGGTTTTGCCGCGCTGGTCATCATTTTGGGCGAAGGCGGGTTCACCACGAAGTGGACCGAAATCAAAGGGGCATTGCCCGCGGCGGTCCTGTTGGCGACAGTCGGCGTGGGTGTTTCGGTTGTTGTCGTGGCAGTCTTTGCACACTTTGTGCTGGGTTTGGATCCGGCGATGGCGGTGCTGCTCGGGGCGGTCACCTCACCGACCGATGCCGCCGCAGTCTTCTCGGTTCTTCGACGAGTGCCGCTGCCGGCGCGACTGCGGGCCACTATCGAGGCCGAATCTGGTTTCAACGACGCACCGATCGTGCTGTTGGTGGCTGCGGCAACCCAGTGGTCGATGGGGCATGGACTTGAAGGCGGCCCGGCCTGGATGGTGCTGATGATCGTGGCCGAGCTGATCGGCGGCGTTCTGCTGGGGGCGATCTTGGGTCAGCTGGGGGTGTGGACGCTGCGTCGCATCGCGCTTCCTGCCTCGGGTTTGTACCCGCTGGCCGCCATGGGGTGGGCGGTCTTGGCTTACGGGTTGGGAAGCGTGGCTCACTTGTCGGGCTTCGCAGCGGTCTATGTGACCGCCCTGGTTTTGGGTAATGGCAAGCTGCCTCACCGACACGCGACGCGATCTTTTGCCGAGGGGATCGGCTGGATCGCCCAGATCGGGCTGTTCGTGATGCTGGGCATGTTGGCTGACCCGTTGCGGATATCGCCGCATTCAGCCTTGGCCGGTTTGGTCGCTGGTGTTGCGCTGACTTTCTTGGCTCGACCCTTGTCCGTGATCGTGTGTGCGAGTTGGTTCAAGGTGCCATGGCGGGAGCAGGCGTTCATTTCCTGGGCTGGGCTTCGGGGTGCGGTACCGATCATCATGGCGACTGTGCCGCTGGCGGCGGGCGCTCCCGGGGCGGCGGATCTCTTCGACATGGTCTTTGCTTTCGTGGTGGTCTTCACCCTTTTGCAGGCTCCGACATTGCCGTGGGTGGCGCGAAAGCTCCGGGTCTCTACCGGGGAGGATGCCACCGATGTTGAGATCGAGTTCGCGCCGTTGGACACCATCGCTGCCGACATGATGCAGGTTCATGTGCCGGACGGCTCACACCTGCACGGGGTGACGATTCGCGAACTACGGCTTCCGAAGAACTCGGTGGTGTCGCTGATCGTGCGCGACGGTGAACCGTTCGCTCCCGGAGCAGACCGGATCGTCCGATCTGGGGATGATTTGCTCATTGTCACCAACGGTGATGACCGCAATCGGGTCGAGCGTCGGCTACGCAGCATTTCTGCTGGTGGACGCCTGGGTCGTTGGCGCGACGGAATTCGCTAGTTTTCGATCAGGGATTCTGGGTGGGGTTCGCTGACGGCGACTGCAACACGTAGCGCGCCAGACATACCTGACCGGTGACTGGTATGGAGCTTGGCTGAGGCGGGGTCTTGCTTGCGTCGGGGCCAAGAAGAACATCAACAACGTGGTCGGCGCGTCCGTCGCCTTCAACGGCGGCATACGGGTAGGCCTGTTGGAGCAGCTTGACTTCGGGGCTGTCGGCGGCAAACCCGATGATGGTCGTCTTCTGCAGGGGGTGATCGGCGTTGTTGACCCGAATGACGTTGAAGCCGTAGCTCCGCAGGTAGTTCGAGGCGCCTTTGGCCATGCCGCCTGCGGCACCTGCGTTGAGGATGCGAACTGACACAAAGCGGGGAGTGAGCTGATTGCCAACGTCGGTCATGACGCAGTTGTCGACGGGGTCGGTTACGGGTGCGTTGATGGCATGGACGCTCCACGCGCCAGCGCCAATCAGAAGCAAAAGTAGCCCGATTAACGTCGCCGGGGTCTTGAGGAACCGGATCGCCTGGTTCACCTGGTCTCCTGTCGTCATTCTGCGGCGCAGTTCAGACTACTGGAGTTCCAGCACGCGGGCGTGCAGGGTTTGCCTTTGTTGAAGTGCGGCCCGCAAGGCGCGATGTAAGCCATCTTCCAGGTAAAGGTCGCCGTTGTAAGAAATCACGTGAGCGAAAAGGTCTCCGTAGAAGGTGGAGTCCTCTTCGAGTAGGGCTTCAAGGTCGAGTGTTCGTTTGGTGGTAATCAACTCGTCGAGGCGCACCTGCTGCGGAGCAATTGCCGCCCACTGCTTCTGGAGGTAACCGTGTTCGGGATAGGGACGGGTGTCGCCGACGCGTTTGAAAATCACGATCCCAGTCTAGGTCTTCAGCCTGAGACTGGCTGGTCTGATCCGCCGTTAGCCGCAGCGGGCCTTCCTGACGGACCTGTTGGTGCAGGTG
>CAYWIN010000017.1:0-15590 GCA_964458365.1 uncultured Propionibacteriaceae bacterium | reverse complement strand
CTTCTCAACTACATATCGTCGGCTCTGACGACACGATCAGTTTACTGCGCAACGATGACCCCGGCGCCGAAGAACGCATCTGGGGCATCGTGAGCGCACAACCGGGAGCGGCATCCCTCACTCCAAGGTCAAAGCCGCCTCTGTTTAGAAGTCTCGCAACACCGCACCGCAGCCCGCCGCCTCGGCTACCGCAGCCTGACGCGCCTGCGCAGTCTCAGCGTCAGTCAGCGTTCGGTCCGGAGCCCGAAAGCGCAAAGCAAAGGCCAACGACCGGTACCCATCGGGCACCTGTTCGCCAGCAAACACGTCGAACAGAGAAATCTCTTCGAGCAGATCACCGGCCCCCCGAACCAGCGCCGCCTGAACCTCAGCCGCACTGACCCGATTGGGGACGACCAAGGCAACGTCTTCCTTCGCCACCGGATGACCAGACACCGGCGCAATCGATCCGAGATCAGGGGCCAGCTGGATCAACAGATCCAGGTCTAGTTCAATCGCACAGCTACGCTCTCGCAGACCGAACGCCTCGATCACCTCGGGGTGAAGCTCGCCGGCATAACCGACCTCAACCTCGCCAACCAGCAATCGTGCACAGCGCCCTGGATGCCAGGGCGCTTGCGCAGCGCCCTGCCGCACCAACGACACTCCGCAGGCTTCTGCGAGCGTCTCGGCCAGCGCAAAAGCGTGCCGCCACGTCACCAGTTCCCCCGCATCCACCCAACCTGGACGCCGCCAGTAGCCGCTCAGCAACGCCCCCACGTGGCGGGGCTGTTCAGGAAGCGCAGCAGCGATTGCCGACAGCTCTTCATCGCTGGGACGACCCGTCGCCGGCGGAAGTGGTGCCGCAGCGCCATGCGTGGCGAAAAACACCGGTCCGACCTCAAGCAACGCCAAATCGTCGTTTCCGCGCGACATATTTCGCGTCGCGGCGGCGAACAGACCCGGCAGCATGCTTGTCCGTAGCCCCGGCTGAGTCTCGGCCAACGGGTTAGCCAAGAACACCATCTCTCGACGCGGATCCGACGTCGGGACGTGCATCCGGTCTAGGTCTTCCACCGAAGCAAAGGGGAAGGTCAATACCTCGACGAAACCGGCATCGACGCCCGCTCGCAGGACGGCTCGACGGATTCGCTGCCCACGGGTCAGGCCTCGACCACTAGGGGCCTGCGGCAAGATCGATGGAATTTTGTCGAAGCCCAGCTTTCGCCCCACCTCTTCAACAAATTCATTGGGATCGCGCAGATCGGGACGCCACGTGGGCGGACGCACCCGCAGCTCGTCGCCATCAACGTCAACCGCACATCCGCTCGCCCGAAGGATCCCCACAACCTGCTCAGTTGGGACATCCACCCCCAAGACAGTACTTGGCAGGCTTGCCGGAATGGTCTGCTGTGGCGTGATCGCGACACGTCCGGCAATGGTCTCTGCCTCACGCAGCGTGCCACCGGCCAGGTCAACCAACAGTCGCGCCGCCCGATGAGCGGCGCTGTAGGCCGCCGCCGGATCCACTCCGCGATGAAACCGCTTCGATGCTTCAGACGGAAGGTTATGCCGACGCAGCATTCGAGCGATCGTCGCTGAATCGAAGTAGGCCGCCTCAATCAACACTGAGGTGGTCGTCTCGCGCTGTTCGGTGCTGGCACCTCCCATCACACCAGCCAAACCGATGGGACCAGAATCATCAGTAATCAGCAGGTCATCAACGTCAAGAGCTCGCTTCTGGTCGTCCAAGGTGACCAAGCTCTCGCCCGGTTCGGCCTTACGCACCACGATCGGCCCCCGCAAAAGGGAAGCGTCGTAGGCGTGCAAAGGCTGCCCGGTCTCCAACATCACATAGTTCGTGATGTCGACCGACAACGAAATGGAGCGCATGCCCGCCATCACCAGCCGGCGTGCCATCCAGCGCGGAGTCGGCTTCGACGGATCGACATTGTCGATACGCAGCGCCACAAACAGCGAGCAGCTCGGATCAGACAGCTGCACGGGATAACCCTGATCGCAGGGTTCGGGAGTGGGCACATCGATCACATCTGCAAAACTCACCGCAAGATTCTGGGACGCTTCGCGTGCCAACCCTCGGATACTCAGGCAGTAGCCCATGTCGGGGCTGACATCGATGTCCAAGACGTCATCGCGCAACATGAGGTAAGCCAGCGGATCAGCTCCGGGCACAAAAGCTTCGCCGGAATCATCAGCACCGGGAAGCACAATGATTCCGGTGTGATCACTGCCCGCCCCTAGCTCGTCCTCGGCACAGATCATGCCGTCCGAAATATGCCCGTAGGTCTTGCGGGCCGAAATCTGAAAACCGCCGGCCAGAGTCGATCCCGGTAAGGCAACCACCACCAAATCACCGACGGTGAAGTTGTGTGCACCACACACCACACTGCGGCAGCCACCCGGATAATCCGGATGGTCCTGGTTGTGCTCCGCGCCCACATCAAGCTGCACCCAGCGGATGGTTTTCCCATTGGATTGCGGCTCGTCGACGAACGCCAGCACTTTGCCCACGACGATGGGGCCATCAAGCTCGGCTCCCACCTCATCCACGGTTTCCACTTCGAGGCCCGCACGAATGACCACCTCGGCCAGCTCACGGCCCGTCATCGCATCAGGCAACGCCGAGTACTCACGCAGCCAACTCAACGGGGCCCTCATCGTGCGGTTCCTTTCAACGATCGACTGAATCGGACATCGCCTTCGACCATGTCACGCATATCGGCGGCGTTGTTGCGGAACATCAGCGTCCGCTCAATTCCCATCCCAAAGGCAAAGCCCGAATACTCCTGCGGGTCAACACCACAAGCAACCAGCACCCGCGGATTCACCACACCGCAACCGCCCCACTCGATCCACCCTTGGGACTTGCAGGTGCGGCAGGGGGCGTCAGGATTGCCGACAGATTCACCATGACAGACGAAGCACTTCAAATCGACTTCGGCCGATGGCTCGGTGAAGGGGAAGTAGTGCGGACGCATCCGTGTCTCCACCCGGTCACCGAACATGGCTCTGGCCAGGTGATCCAAGGTGCCTTTGAGATGCGCCAGCGAAATGCCCTTGTCGATACACAGTCCCTCGATCTGGTGGAAGACCGGAACGTGCGTGGCGTCGAACTCATCGGCGCGGTACACCGTGCCTGGGCAGACGATGTAAATCGGCAAGTCACGGGTCAACATCTCTCGGGCCTGAACCGGAGAGGTCTGCGTCCGCAACAAAACGTGATTGATCAACGGCTCGACAAAGAGGGTGTCGCTGGTCGACCGGGCAGGATGTTCAGGGCTGGTGTTGAGCGCGTCGAAGTTCAGCCACTCGGCCTCAACCTCGGGGCCTTCGGCCACTTCCCACCCCATTGCCACGAAAACATCGGCGAGCTGATCCATCAGCGCCGTGATCGGATGTGGGGCGCCGGGGGCATGTAGCTGGACGGGAAGCGTGACGTCGATCGCCTCGGCGGCCAACTGCTCAGCCAACTCACTGGCCCGGATAACCTTCTCGCGTTGCGCCCCAGCCTCGGCCACTCGAGCCCGAGCCGCTCCCAGAAGCTGCCCCACGCTCTTGCGGTCTGGCCCAGGTAGCGACCCGATGGTGCGATACGCCAACGCCAACGGAGATTTATCCCCGGCGTGAGCCAGTCGGGCCTGCCGAAACTGCGCCGAGGTTGTGGCTTCGTCGAATGCCTGGATTGCGGCCGAAACCGCGGCCTCGACGGATTCCGGACTCAGGTCGGCCAACGATTCGGGCCCAGCCATGGGCGACACTCCTTGTGAACTAGATAGACGCACGCTGCGCGCTGGCGCTGGCGTACAAGCACACCGCAGCAGCGGTGGCCAGGTTAAGGCTCTCAGCCTTGCCATAGATGGGCACGGCCACAGACTGGTCAGCCAAAGCGAGATGTTCGACCGGAAGCCCCCAGGACTCATTACCCATCACCCACGCGGTGGGCTGGGTGAGTCGGTCGGCCAAATCGGTCAAATCAACCCCGGCAGCACCATCGGTGGCAAACACCTGCATGCCCATCGCACGGCAGGCATCGATCGCGGTTGCCAACTCCACGCCGATCGCAATGGGGAGGTGATAGATGCTGCCCACGCTGGACCGAACCGTCTTGGGGTTGTACAGCTCAACCGAATCCGAGCTAAGGATCACGGCGTCTGCTCCGAATGCATCCGCGCAGCGGATCACGGTGCCCGCGTTTCCTGGATCGCGAACCTGGGCACAGATCACCACCAGTGACGGCTGTTTCACCGCACCCAAAAGCTCGTCCAACGGCACATCGATCCGATGAGCGACCGCCACCACGCCTTGCGGAGTGACGGTGTTCGTCATCGTGCCCAGGTTCTGCTCGCTGACGCCGTAGTAAGGCACCTTGGCCGATTGAGCGATGGCCACCAGGTCAGCATTGTCATGCGCCGCCGACCAGCGGAAGAACACAGATTCGACCGCACCAGGCACCGCCAACGCCTCCCGGACAGCCTGGCGTCCCTCAACCAGGTACTTTCCGGTGGCCTTCCGCTCGCTTCGGCGTTGCAGCGCGCGCGCAGCGCGCAGCAATGCCTGCGACGGTTCAGGTAGTTCGAGCGGCAAAGAAACGCTCATAGATAAGCCCTTCGGGATGGACGAGGGACCGGGCGTCCAATCAGGCGACGTTGACCGGCTGGTTCTCTTTTGCAATCGAAGCCAGCTGAGCAAAGGTGGTCGGGTCAGACACAGCCAGTTCGGCCAAAATCTTGCGATCCACCTCAACCCCGGCATTCTTCAAGCCGTTGATAAATCGGTTGTAAGTGATTCCTTCGGCGCGAGCCGCCGCGTTGATCCGCTGGATCCACAACGAACGGAAATCGCCCTTACGCGCCCGGCGATCCCGGTAGGCGTACGTGGACGAGTGGAGCAGCTGCTCCTTGGCCTTGCGGTACAGCCGTGACCGCTGACCACGGTAACCGGAGGCGGCCTCCAGAACCTCACGGCGCTTCTTCTGCGCATTAACCGAGCGCTTTACGCGTGCCATATCGAATACTCCTCAGTCTTCCCAGTTCCGAACGATCGTCACTTGCCGCGCTTGCCAAGCAGCTTGCGGGCCTTCTTGGCATCCCCTGCGGCGAGCACCTGGTCGCCGTCCAAACGACGGGTACGGGTGGTTGGCTTGTGCTCGTTGAGGTGCATCTTGCCTGCCTGGCGATGCATCAACTTGCCCGAACCGGTAACTCGGAAGCGCTTTTTTGCACCCGAGTGCGTCTTCATCTTCGGCATGACTGCGTCCTTCTCTTCTTCTCTTACAGGTCTACGTCGGGGTCCATATTGTCGGCTGGCCCCCGCTTCTTCTTGTGCCCACCCGCGGCTGCGGCAGCAGCACGGAGCTCAGCCTCTTGGCGGCGCTCCTCTTCGGCTGCGGCAGCCCGGTCGGCGGCCTTGGCCGCCTTTGCGGCTTCAACTTCCACCCGAGCTTCGGTCTTCTTTCGGGTCGGCGACAGCACCATCAACATGTTGCGGCCGTCTTGCTTGGGGGCGGACTCGATGAAGCCGTCCTCAACGACGTCATCAGCCAGCTTCTTGAGCAGGTTGAAGCCCAACTCTGGACGGCTCTGCTCCCGGCCACGGAACATGATGGTGATCTTCACCTTGTCCCCGGCCTTCAAGAAACGGACGACGTGACCCTTTTTGGTCTCGTAATCGTGGCTGTCAATCTTGGGACGAAGCTTCATCTCTTTGATCACAGTGTTGGTCTGGTTGCGCCGCGACTCGCGGGCCTTCTGCGCTGCCTCGTACTTGAACTTGCCGTAGTCCATCAACTTGGCCACTGGCGGACGGGCCATTGGCGCTACCTCGACCAGGTCAAGGTCAGCCTCCCGTGCCAGGCGCAATGCGTCTTCGATCCGCACGATGCCGACCTGCTCGCCTGCAGGGCCGACAAGGCGCACCTCGGGTACTTTGATGCGCTCATTGATCCGCGGTTCAGTGCTGATGTGTCCTCCAAAGAACGTGTTCTGGGCCGACCGACAACAGAAAAAGGGCCTTCGCACGCGCGAAGACCCTGACTATGCGGCGACACCTAGGCGTCTTACCGCGGTACCGACCTGTCACCATGTAGCGATCAGGTGGGAGCTCAGGTCTCCACTTCATACGAACTGCCACCTCTGGTGGAGTCGATCAGCGCACAGCCTACCGTGAAACCCCGCACGGGCACGAATCGACCCCAGACGGAATCACAGACGACAAGCGTGAATGCTGGTGACCAGGATTCCCTCAGCCCCCACTTCCCACAGCTGATCCATGATCTTCTGGGCATCAACCGCCGGGATCAGCGCCCGGACAGCCACCCAATTATCTTTGGCCAGCGGTGAAACCGTCGGAGCATCCAAGCCCGGAGTGATAGCGGTAGCAGCCGCCAGCTTGTCGTCGGACACGTTGTAATCAACCATCAGGTAGTCCCGTGCGGTCAACACCCCCGTCAGCCGACGCACCAACAGATCCAGACCATCGGGCGCGGGTGCCCCGCGATGCTGAATGAGCACCGCCTCAGATTCGAGAATCGCATCCCCGAACAGTTCCAGGCCAGCCTTACGCAAGGTGGATCCGGTCTCCACCACATCGGCAACCACATCAGCCACGCCGAGGCGCACCGAGGACTCCACTGCCCCATCCAAGTGGATGAGTCGCGCCGTCAAGCCCGCCGACTCCAAATACTTCGACACCAGACCCGCATAGGACGTCGCGATCCGCTTTCCCGCGAGATCATTCACGGTCATCGCTGAGCCGTTGGGGGCCGCAAACCGGAAGCGAGTACCGCCGAACCCGAGGCTCAAGACCTCGTCGGCTTCAGCCGCTGAGTCCAGCAGCATGTCGCGACCAGTGATGCCCAAGTCGAGAGTGCCCTCCCCGACGTACACCGCGATGTCTCGCGGGCGCAGATAGTAGAACTCAACACCGTTGGTCTCGTCGACCAACACCAGATCCTTGGTGTCATGACGCTGTCGGTAGCCGGCTTCGCGCAGCATGCTGGCGGCACCTTCAGCCAAAGAGCCCTTATTGGGGACCGCGATCTTCAGCAGAGCTTCGCTCATGGTGGCGTCCTTCCTGCTCACAGGTATTCGTAAACGTCGTCGAGGTCCAAGCCAAGGCTGATCATCATCACCTGGAGGTGGTAGAGAAGCTGGCTGATTTCCTCGGCGGCCTCGGATGTTGACTGGTATTCCGCAGCCATCCACACCTCGGCGGCCTCTTCAACAATCTTCTTGCCGATCGCATGGACGCCTGCGTCCAGTTCGCGCACGGTACCTGAACCCTCAGGCCTGGTAACCGCTCGCACCGACAGCTCAGCAAAGAGGTCTTCGAAGGATTTGCTCACGTTCGGTCAGCCTACCGGCCCACACTCCCCTCCCGCATCCAAGGCAGGCAGTGTCCGGTCACGCGTCGTCACACCGGAGGGTTCTGTGAGGCGTTCACGAGGTGTCGTCCTGCCCGAAATGTTCACCCAGATGAAACTGGGTCGCTCCTTTTGGCCAGTTTCACGCATCCCGGTGAACATTTCACTCAACCGGCTTATCCCCAGGCTCGTCGTGCGGTGACCGACACGCTGCCGGACTTTCCAGAATGCTCGGCATGCATCCACACATCCGCAGCGTCTTGGCATGCGAGGGGCTGATCTGCTGCAAAGACCACCCCCGATTGGTCAGCGCCATCACCCGGGCTGCACGCAACGGTGAGCTCGTCCGTGTCTTTCCGGGCGTCTACCTCGAACCCGGTGACGTCACGACCGCCCGTCGGCTGACCACACTGTGCGCCTGGCAATCCAACGGGGTGCTGCACGGCCCCACAGCGGCCGCCATCTGGACCCATCAGCCGGTCTCAAGTCCGCTCGACGTCGCCGTTCCTGGCCGCCAACGGCCACAAAGCGGGGTGAGCTTCACCATCCGCACGATTCCTGGCGAACATGTTCTTCTCTATCGCGGGCTTCGGATTGTGAGCCCCTCTTACTGCGCAGCGGAGGCGGCAGCCACTGATCAGGGAGAGCGTGCCTTTCATTTCTTCCGCGAGCGACTGACCAACCCTGAGGATGTTGCGGCAGTGGCCGGAGCATTCAAAGGAACTCCGGGAAATCAAGAACGCAAGCGCGTCGTGAAGGGTCTGATGAGCAATCCCTGGTCGGTGGCAGAACGCAAGTTCCACGACCTGCTCCGCAGGGCCCGAATCGATGGATGGGTAGCCAATGCTCCGATTCGGGTTGCTGGGCGAACTCTTCTCCCCGATGCGCTCTTTGCCGATCAGCGGCTCATCGTGGAGATCGACGGTTTTGACTTCCACCATTCTCCGGCGGACTTTCAAGCAGACCGTGAACGACAAAACCTGCTCACATCCGCCGGCTATCGAGTGCTGCGGTTCACCTGGTTGGATCTCACCACCAACTCAGCGGGCATCATCGGTCAGCTGCGCGGCTGCCTGGCGGCACAAAATGTTCACCACGTTTGACTGCGGCGATGCGAGACCGGCGACTATCGCGATCGGAGTGAACATTTCGGTCACAGCGCGACGCCGAGCAGCGCATCGACGAGGCGAGACACTTCCGCCGGAGCAGCAGAGTCGGTTCCCGATTCGACGGCCCACTGGTCGACAAGCGCGAGCGCCGCAGGCGCGTCGAGATCACTGCGCAAAGCCATTCGAACTTGCTCGATGAGCCCGCGTGCTGGCGGCCCAACGCGTCTGGTCACCGCTTTTCGCCATCGGACGAGGCGCGCTTCGGCGGCCTCAAGCAGCTCCGGGGTGTATTCCCAATCCGGCCGATAATGCTGGGCCAGCAGCATCAGCCGGATAGCCATCGGGTCTGCCCCATCCCGAGTCAGTTGATGGACGAAAACCAGGTTCCCCAGCGATTTGCTCATCTTTGCCCCGCCGAAGCCGACCATTCCGACGTGCATGGTGGCCTTGGTGAACGGCTGACCAGAAAGCTCCTGCGCCGCAGCTGCCGACATGGGGTGATGCGGGAAAGCAAGGTCTCGGCCACCGGCTTGAACATCGATCGTCCCGCCGAGCTCTTGCACCGCGATTGCCGCACATTCCACATGCCAACCGGGCCGACCTTCGCCCAACGCTGACGCCCAGCTCGGCTCTCCGATGCGTGGTACCCGCCACACCAAACAATCGAAGCGCCCGCGTTTGCCCACTCGCGCCGGGTCTCCCCCGCGTTCAGCGAAGACCTGTTCTGCCTGCCCAGGAGGGATGCCTGTTCCTGACAGCAAGCGGTCAGGGTCATTGATCGCGAAATACCAGTCCGGGTACTCGGCATCAGAAAGCTGGTAGATCCCCTGACGATCCCGCAATCGCGCAATTGCCGCAGTGACGGCGTCCATCGATTCCACCACGCCGTGAAGCCGGGCTGGCGGCACGATACGGAGCGCCTGCATGTCTGAGCGAAACAGGTTGATCTGTGTTGCGGCCAGTTCCCGCCAATCCTGTCCCGTGGCAGCCGCCCGCTCCAGCAAAGGGTCGTCAACGTCGGTGACGTTTTGGACGTAGTCCACATCAAGCCCGGCGTCCATCCAGGTTCGGACGAGGAGATCCACCCCCAAGTAGGTGAAAGCGTGACCCAAGTGGGCCGCATCGTAGGGAGTAATCCCGCAGGCATAGATTCGAGCCCGTCCCGCCGACGGTCCGACCGGAAAAGACCGCCCAGTGACGGGATCGCGCAGTTCCACGCGCTGCCCGACATCACCGGGCAAGACCGGCACAGAAACCGATCGCCAGGAATCCATGCGGCGAGCCTACCTTTGGGCAGGCTCTAGGCTGGCCTGCGGACGAGAGGGAGATACATGGGTTGGCTGGAAGCCATTGTGCTGGGCGTCGTGCAAGGACTGACCGAGTTCTTGCCCATTTCATCGAGTGCACATCTGTCGATCGTGGGCCAGCTGTTCTTTAACAACACGAATCCGGGAGCGGCCTTCACGGCGGTAACCCAGCTGGGCACCGAGACCGCCGTCATTCTGTACTTCGCCAAAGACATCGGCCGGATCATTTCGCGGTGGTTCTTGGCTCTGTTCGGCCGGATTCCCCGCAACGACCCTGACGCCCGAATCGGGTGGTTGGTCATTATCGGTTCGATCCCGATTGGCGTCTGCGGACTGCTCTTTGAAGATGCCATCGACACGACCCTGCGCAATCTGTGGGTCACGGTGGCCATGTTGGCCGGTTTCGCCATCGTGTTGTGGATCGCCGACCGGATGGCGATGAATGCCTACAAGCTCAGCGACCTCACGTGGGTAGACGGCATCGCTTTGGGCTTCGCACAGGCGTTGGCGCTCATTCCTGGGGTTTCCCGATCCGGGGCCACCATCGCTGGCGGACTCTTTTTGGGTTACACCCGCGAAACTGCGGCTCGCTACGCCTTCCTCCTCGCGATTCCCGCCGTCTTCATCTCGGGGCTTTTCAAGCTCAAGGACATTGGCGGCGACGTTCCATGGGGGCCGACGATGCTGGCCACCGTGATTGCTTTCGGCACTGGCTTGGCTGTCATCCACTGGCTGTTGAAGTACGTCAGCAAGCACACCTTCTCCATCTTCGTCTGGTACCGGCTCGGACTCGCCGCGCTGGTCAGCGCCTTGCTTCTCACTGGGGTCCTCAAGCCCTACTAAGGTTTGACCATGCAGCAAAGGCCCGTCGGACGTACTGGTCTGCAGGTCTCTCGTTTGGGCCTGGGCACTTTGACCTGGGGACGCGAGACCCGGCTGGACGATGCCCGAGCGGTGCTGCGCAAATTTGTTGCTGCTGGCGGGAATCTGGTCGACACCGCAGCGGCCTACGCTGCTGGCGATGCCGAGCGCATCATCGGGCGAATGATCCGGGCCCAAGACGTGGCGCGTGACGACCTGGTGTTGGCGACCAAGGCTGGTTTCGGGATTCGCGATGGACGCCGAGTCATTGACACCTCGCGAACCACATTGCTCGCCGATCTGCGCGATTCGCTGCGGCGCCTGGGCACCGACCACATCGACATTTGGCAGTTGCATGCCTGGGGCCAAGCACCAATTGAGGAGTCCCTGGCCGCCATCGATACCGCCGTCACCGCCGGCCACGTCCGCTACGCGGGTGTGAGTAACTTCGTGGGCTGGCAGACCGCGCAGGCTGCTACTTGGCAGTCGGCTTTCCCCGGCCGGACTCCCATCACCTCGGCCCAGGTGGAGTATTCGTTGCTTGCCCGCCGCGCCGAGGTCGAAGTCATCCCTGCGGTGCAGGCATTCGGGATGGGTTTTTTCCCGTGGTCGCCGCTGGGACGTGGGGTGCTCACGGGGAAGTATCGGACCGGGACACCGCGAGCCTCTCGCGGTGCGAGCGACCATTTCTCCTGGTTTGTGGAGCCCTATCTGGGTGCTCGATCGCGCGCGGTGGTTGATGCGGTGGCGACGGCCGCCGAAGGCCTCGACTTTAGTGCCGCCCAGGTGGCTTTGCTGTGGGTGCGCGATGCCCCAGGAGTGACCGCCCCCTTGTTGGGAGCCCGGACGGCCGCCCAACTGGAAACCTTCCTTGCCTGTGAGGAGCTTGAGCTTCCCACCGAAATCGCGGTGGCTCTGGATGACGTCTCCGGCGGCCCGAATCAGCTACGTGTTCCCAATGAACCCACCGTTGATCTGAGCTGATCAGAACCTGCACCCGCCCAAGCTGGCTAGGGGCCTGGCTCTTCACGCACACGCTGCCGCTGATCAATCTCGGTTGCCGAGGCGATGAGTCTTGGGGGCATGCGCGGCGTTCGCCGGATGACGCTCAGCACACTGTCCATGATTCTGGTCGGGCTTGCCTGCTGCCTGGTCTTTCTCGGAGCGACAGGAATGCTCTCACTGATCACCCATGAACGCGGCCGCACACCTGAACGCTCACGCGCGATCCAGAAAGCCGTCGAGGACCTGACAACCAAAGTGCAACGACTCAACTGGCACCCTCTCGTCCGTCCCGTGGAATAGCGCACTGAAGTCCAACTCTGGAGGAAGTCGAAGGGGCGCAAAACCGAAGCATCGGACGCCCAGTTTCGACCAGGCCTTCGCATCGGTTCCGGCGCTCATCATGAAGGGCACCACTTGGGCCTCGGGGTCGGCGCAACGCAAGCTCGCGTGCATCGCCGAGACCAAGTCGCCATCGAAACTGGTCTCGACGGCAATGTCGCCGGTGACGACTTCATAGCGCACCTTTTCGCCGATGAGTTCGCTGATGGTGTCGTAGAAGGCTTGCTCTTCGCCGGGCAGGAAGCGCCCATCGATCCCCGCTGTCGCTTGTCCGGGAATGACATTCACTTTGTAGCCACCGTCGAGCATGGTCGGGTTGGCCGTATTCGACATGGTTGCGCCAACCATTCGGGCGATGGTCCCCAATCGAGCCAGGCTTTCTTCGGGGTTGTCCATCTCCACCGGCAGGTCGACGGCATCTTCGATTGCAGCCAGAAATTGGCGGACGGCGGGACGCAGCGTTTGGGGCCATCGATGGTTTCCGATCCTGGTCACGGCCTGCGCAATTTCGGTGATCGCGTTGTCGTCGTTGCGCATCGAGCCGTGCCCCGCGGTCCCGTCGGCGACCAGCTTCAACCAGGCGAGCCCTTTCTCCGCGGTTTGAACCAGGTACAGCCGCTGGTCGTTGACGGTGAGGGAAAACCCACCCACTTCACCTATCGCTTCGCTGCAATCGGCGACCAGTTCGGGGTGATGCTCTGCCAACCATCCCGATCCCAATCGGCCCCCAGATTCCTCGTCGGCGGTAAAGATCAGCCGGATCGGACGTCGAGGTGGACGCCCTTCGCGTTGTCTCTGGCGGACGACCGCCAACACGATGGCATCGAAGTCCTTCATGTCGACCGCTCCGCGACCCCATAGATAGCCATCGATCACTTCGCCGGCGAAGGGATCGACCTGCCAATCATGGGCAATGGCCGGGACCACATCGGTGTGGCCGTGGATGAGTAACGGTGGCAGCGCGGTGTCACATCCCGGTGGCGCCCAGGTCGCAACGAGCGACGCCCGACGGTGGGCCGACTCGTAGAGTTCAGACTCGATGCCCACCTCGTCGAGCTTCGCACCAATGTATTCGGCAGCTTCCCGTTCACCTTTTGACCCTTCGGGACCAAAATTGGAGGTGTCGAATGCGATCAGCGCCGCGCACATTTCGGCGACTTCGTCGATGGCCGTGATCGGGGCGTCCATGCGTTCATCCTGCCATCGGGCTGCGTGGCGGCGGGCGGTTGTGCCAAATCGCTTTGCTGATCGGGCATTGCTATAGTTTCCTGGCTGTCCGGGCTCGTCCCGGAGGTGCACCGGTCCGGGTGGCGGAATAGGTAGACGCGCTAGCTTGAGGTGCTAGTGCCCTTTATCGGGCGTGGAGGTTCAAGTCCTCTCTCGGACACAGATGAGGCCCAGCGTTTCCCCTTGTGGGAGCGACTGGGCCGATTTCAATTGCGGGCACGCTCTGCGACTTCAACCCCCAAGAACGGCAACGGGGCTGGAGAGGTATCCATCGAGGCCGAGCACCTTTCATCGACGCCGCCACCTTGACGACGAACCGTCCACGCGAAGAGACGGACCTCCCCAACCCCATACCCCAGGGGGTATGATTGACCCCATTCTTTTTACCGAAATGAGGACGCCGTGACATCGCATGACCGCCAGCCTTCTCCCGGACAACTCAATGGGTGAACTGACCCTGTTCGGAGCGTTTCTCGGCGGCCTTGTCTCGTTCCTCTCCCCCTGTGTTCTGCCCGTGATTCCTGCCTACGTTTCGGTCGTTACTGGCCTGGGAGCCACTTCCGTCCAGGCCGGCGGACGGGCGCATCTGTGGCAGGTGCTCAGGACGTCCGGCGGCTTCATTTTGGGCTTCAGCGCCGTCTTTGTGTTGCTGGGTCTGTCCTTCACCGCGGTCGGCCAGGCGTTGTTCGTCCACCGCACCCTGCTCACCCAAATCTCGGGACTGGTCGTACTGACTATGGCCCTGTTCCTGATCGGGTCGTTGTTCCTGAAAGCGCCTTGGCTGTACCAAGAGGCGCGCTGGCATCCCCAACTGAACAAGTTCGGCCCCTTCGCCGCCCCGATAGCCGGGATCGCCTTCGGCTTCGGCTGGACACCCTGTATTGGGCCGGTCCTCACCAGCGTGCTCGCCGTCGCCGCCAGCAGCGGAGATCTGATGCACAGCACCGTCATGCTCGTTGCATATTCAGCTGGTCTGGCCGTGCCATTCCTGGCAGCCGCGCTCGCCCTTGACAGAGTCAACGGCGCTTTCAATTTCGTCAACCGGCATTTCTTTGGAATCACTCTGACTTCGGCCATCGTGCTCGCAGTCTTCGGGGTCTTGTTGACCTTCAACGCCATGCCGCTGGTCACCAGCGCCACCCAGTCTCTTCTGCAAGCCATCGGTCTGGGCTCTTTGCTCGGCCTCGGATAGTCCACGAAAGGCATTCGATGAGTACGCCAACTCCCCCACCATCTCGCCGCGCCGCGCGCGCAGCACAGCTGGCTCGCGCTGAGCAACGTCGGCACCGGACCAAGATCGCAGTGATCGCCGCGGGAGCGGCAATCGTCCTTGGCGTCGGCATCGCCGCATTTGGATTCCGCGGCTCTTCGGCCGCATCCGATGCGAACGGACAAGGCTATGTGGCCACCAAAGAGGACTTCCGGCTTCCTGGGCTGATCGACGGCACCCAGACCGTGTCGCTGGCCGATTTCAAGGGAAAGCCGGTCGTGGTCAACTTCTTCGCGTCCTGGTGCGTGTATTGCAACGAGGAACTGCCCGGCTTCATTCAGGTGGCGAAAGCCACCGCCGGCAGGGTCAGCTTCGTGGGAGTGAATACTAACGATCCCGGTGACGGAGTCGCCATGGCCAAACGCTTCGACCTGGCCGGCAGTGGTTTTGCCCTGGCCAAAGACATCGGGCCGAATCCCAGTTCGCAGCTGTGGCTGTCCCACGGGTCCCCCGGATTGCCGGTGACCGCCTTCTACAACGCTGAGGGCAAGCTCGTCGATTTCGCCGGTGGCATGCTCAGTCAGGCCGACCTGGAGCAGCGCATCGCAAAGAACTTCGGCATCAAGGTACAAGCTTCCGACGCCGCCCAGTCTTCCGCACCAGTGATCCCCCTCATTCCGCGAGGGGCCTATGAGCTACTCAACGCGAATGCCAATCCCCGAAACTACTTCGCCGTAGACCTGCGAAGCTCTTCCGAATACAACAAGGCCCACCTGCCTGGGGCCCGCAGTCTTCCCGGGGCTCAAGCCGCCACGATCGTGGCGGCCGCGTCCGGACTCGACAAGGGGGGTAGCTACTTCCTGTATGACGCCGACGGGAAGAACACCGAAGCCGTAAGCCAGACACTGCACGACGCCGGATTCACACACGTCTACTACATCCAAGGTGGCTTCGCGGCCTGGATAGCTGCGAACGGGCCCACTGAGTAGCGACAGTCCACCCAGCGGCACCCCGGGCCTCGAACACCGCTGCCCACGAACCCTCCCGAAAGGGCAGCTAGCCCCCACCCCGAAGAGGCGACCGACCCCGCCGATCAGCGGACGTCCGCGCACGCAAAACGGCCCTGGTTAAGGGGTGCTCAACCAGGGCCGCCTCGCGACCTTAACTAGACC
>CAYWIN010000016.1:0-15841 GCA_964458365.1 uncultured Propionibacteriaceae bacterium | reverse complement strand
AAACCCGGTGCCGCATTGAAACGGTCACCGCCCGGATCGGCGACAGCCACCAGGTCGACACCGTCCAACTCGCGCAACACCCGGACGTGATGCCGCCCCATTGCTCCAATGCCGATGACTCCGGCGCGCAGATTCGCCATAGCTCAGGCACCTGCCTTCGCGACCGCGTTGACGGCCTCAACCACGCGGGTGAGGTCAGCCTCGGTCAAGGAGGGATGCACCGGAAGCGAAATCACCTGCGCCGCAGCCGTCGCCGTCTTCGGCAGCACCAGCCCCGGAGCGAACTTCGTCAGCGAGGGAAGCTCGTGGTTCGGGATCGGATAGTAAACACCTGATCCGACGCCGTACTCGTCGTGAAGCGCGGTAACCATGCCATCACGGTCACCCTCAACCCGAATCGTGTACTGGTGGTAGACGTGCGTCGCACCGGCGCGTACCCGCGGGGTAAGGACACCTTCGAGGTTTGCGTCCAGGAAGGCAGCGTTGGCTCGACGGCGGGCAGTCCAATCAGCAAGCTTCGCCAGCTGGACGCGGCCAATCGCGGCGTGTACGTCGGTCATCCGCTGGTTGAAGCCGATCACCTCGTTCTCGTAGCGCTTCTCCATGCCCTGGTTGCGAAGCAGCCGGACATTGCGGGCTACCTCGGGCGAACCGGTGGAGATCATGCCGCCCTCACCGGAAGTCATGTTCTTGGTGGGGTAGAGCGAGAAGGCACCAAACACGCCGTACGTGCCGACCGGCTTGCCGTCCTGCGCCGCGCCGTGAGCCTGGGCCGCATCTTCAAAGAGCACCAAGCCGTGCTCGGCGGCGATCGCACTCAGGGCATCCATGTCGGCAGGATGGCCATACAGGTGGACCGGCATGATCGCCTTGGTTCGCGGGGTGATCGCGGCCCGAACCGATTCAGGATCCAAGCAGAAGTGATCCAGTTCGATGTCGGCAAAGACCGGAGTTGCTCCAGCCAGCGCCACGGAGTTTGCGGTCGCTGCGAAGGTGAAGCTCGGCACGATGACCTCGTCGCCAGCTCCGATGCCCGCCGCCAGTAAACCCAGGTGCAAGGCGGCGGTACCCGAGGAGACCGCCACACATTCCACACCGTTGGTCAGCTCCGCGCTGAATTCCTTTTCAAACTGAGCCACTTCGGGGCCCTGAGCGATCATGCCGCTGCGCAGGACCCGATCAACGGCGGCCCGCTCATCGTCACCAATCAGCGGCTTGGCTGCCGGAATGAATGCGTCACTCACTGCTCTACCTTCTCCAATGTGTCAGTTGCGGTCTCGCGGTAACGCTCACCGGTGACCGGACATACCCAAAAGCCGTTCTCTTCACGCAGCGGATGACCGGACGTACCAACCCAGCCAATCCGTCGAGCAGGCACTCCCACCATCAGCGCGTAGTCCGGAACATCCTTCACCACGACTGAACCAGCTGCGACCGTTGCCCACGCACCGATCGTGACCGGGGCTACACACACGGACCGGGCACCTATCGCTGCCCCGGTGCCAATGGTGACTCCCACCGGCTCCCAGTCGTGCGCGCTCTTAATCGAGCCGTCAGAGTTGATCGCCCGCGGGTAGGTGTCGTTAGTCAAGACGACGGCGGGACCAATGAAGACTCCGTCGGCGAGCACGGCCGGCTCATAGACCAATGCATAGTTTTGGACCTTGCAGTTGTCGCCCATTCGCACGCCGGTTCCGACGTAGGCGCCTCGGCCGATGATGCAGTTGGCACCGATCTCGGCTTGCTCGCGAACCTGGGCCAAATGCCAGATCTTCGCTCCATCTCCAATGACGGCGCCCGGATCAACATCAGCGCCAGCTGCAACCTGAAATCCCAAGGTCGGTGCTCCCAAATATCTAAGCCGATCCCCGTGATGGTCGGCTCCGCGACGCCCAAAGCCTACCAGTGCACCCGTTCGCCCCTTGCCGAGGCCACCGGGGCGGTCAACGGTCGGTCTTCATGACTCGGACGATGTCGGTGAAAACTCCCGCTACTCCCCAACGACTCATCCGATCCCTGGCTTGCGTCTGGTTCACCGTCCACACCCGGACGCGAAGACCTGCGCCTCGACATCGACGCACCAAACCCGGATAAGCGCGCAGCCGTGGAACGTGGATAGCTGCGACCCTCAGCTGTTCAGCTCGACGCCACGGCGCACACAGCAGCTCGTTGGCTTCGAAGAGCATCGCAACTTCGGCAGTCGTGACCTGCACGAGCTTCGCGACGGACTCCGCGTTGAAAGACGACAACACCACCCGGTCGTTCATCCCGGCGGCGTTCACCTCGCCCCAGACCATGTCTTCCAACCCCGGATAATCCACTTTCGAGTTCTTCAACTCGATATTTGCTCGGATGTCCGCAGGGCGCAACAGGTCCAATACCTCGGCCAATGTGGGGATCTTCGCCTCAGGGAAACCGCGCATCCCGGCCGATGCGTCGAGCTGGCGAAGGTCAGCCAAACTGTAGTCCTTCACCCAGCCTGACCCGTCAGTAGTTCGATCGACTTGTTCATCGTGGATCACCACCAGGTGGCCATCACGGGTGCACTGCACGTCCAGTTCGACACCGTCAGCGCCGCATTCAATGGCCCGAGCAAAGGCCAAAGTGGTGTTCTCTGGTGCCTCAGTTCGGGCACCGCGATGAGCCCAGATTTCCATCGGATGACCCTTTTCTTCGCCGGTGCGCTGTCGTCGCGATTCTATGGCGAGTCGAAATATCTGGGCGGCAAACCAAGAAAAGCTCAAAACGTACAGGACCAGCGGTTGTAAACAGGTTTACTAGTGAAGGTGACGACGCAACTTGCTGTGACAGTGCACGACTTGGTCCGCGAGATGGACTCACTCGCCGACCACATCCTGCGCGCCAAATACGGCGTGGGAGTGGGATTGTTCTCCTTCTTGACGCCACTGGACGGCCGCGAGCTGGACCTCACTCATCTCGCGAAAGCGCTCAACCTCACCCGGGCGGCGGCCAGCAAAAGGGTGCCCCAGTTGGTCCGCGACGGGTGGGTTACCACCGCACCAGACCCGAACCATAAGCGCCGCGTCATGGTCTCTTTGACCCCGAAAGGCGCCGCGATGGTGACCGAGGGCACCGGGATCCTGAGCTGGGGTTTCGACATGATGGTTGGCCAGATCGGGGTCGACGGCGCCGCCCTGAACACACAGCTACGAGTGCTGGCCGATGGGCTCCACGATACGAATGTGGCGAATTACGACTTGGACGTGTTATTCGCCTCGGCTGCGGCGGCACTGGGCAACATGCCCAGCGAAGCGAACGCGGCCAGAGATTCTGCGGCGGACTGAGCGTCCAGCACGTCCATCACGAAGCCGTTCTGCACCAAGACGTAGTCGCCCACCTGAGCGTCAGGGAAATAGGCCAAACGGCAGTCCATCTCTTCGCCGTTCAGAACGACCTTGCCCATCGGCAGCAAGCCGGGCGTGATCGAGATGAGCTGAGTCGGAACGCCTACACACATCTCAGTCTTCTCCTACCGGTGTGACCGTATCGATCTGCAAACCCATCCCGCCGACGGGCGCCGAGCTGCAGGGCAAACAAGGGTCGGCCTCCCGCACAGCATCCTCCATACCGAGCGAATCCGTCGAGCCCGCAGCCGCCTGTTTGAGCAATTCCGCGAGCCATGCTTCGTTCTGGGCGGTCGGCGTGAGGATCTGAGCCGACGCAAGCTGGCCGTCTTCGCCAGCCTGATAGCGATGCACGAGCAAACCCCTGGGCCCATCCACCCACCCCACGCCGACAGCGCCGGGCCGATAGTCGGTCAGCGGGACACTGGTCTCGCCGTCGAAAAGGGCGGGCTCATCAAGCAATGCCGCCAACTGTTCGACGACATGGACACAGATGATCGCTCGAGCCGCCGCGGCGCTGCCCTGGGCAGTCAACCACTGCTGCTGAAGCTCGGCCGCCTGCGGCGTGGTGATTTCTCCCACGCGAAGCTGAGCCACCGGGCCGACTCGATATCGTCCCGCGTCTGGCCCCAGTGCCATGAGGTAAGGCCGCGGCGCTGGCTGGCCCACGAACTCCTCGGCGACCAGATGGTCCCAGGCTTCCGGTGCAGCACCAAAGATCACGGTTTGTCCGTCATCGGTAACCGCGCGCAACCGTTCGCCCAGGAGATCGGGATTCCCGTCACGATCCACCAGGGCAACGTCGGCCCCGCCAAATGGAGGAAGCGTCGCAGCCTTCTCCATTTCGGACTGCGCGATGCGCATGGTGATGTCTCGCACCTCAGTGATGTGCTGGGCGACATCTTCTCGCGCTGCATCGGTCACCGGTGCACGCACGCCACCTTGGATGGCGGTAGTCGGAAAATGGCCTGGGGACCCGGCCGCAGACATGGCTGCCTTACCCAATCGACGCAATGCCACCGCCGCCAGTCGATCTTGAGCAAGGAGCCGAGGCGCATGGGTTTCGAGAGCCGAACCCAAATGAAGTAGGCGCCGCACACCGGCTGCGGTCGGCGTGATCGGGTCTCCTGGTGCCAACGACTCCAAAGCCCGAACCCCGGCCAGATGGTGGGCAGCCGGACAGATCCCGCACAGCTTCTCCACCAGATCCGGCACTTTGCTGGTGGGCTGCCCGGCAAGCATGGCGTCCACCCGAGGTAGACCCGCCAAGTCGAATCGCGCCGACACGACATCCCCGTCGTGGTTTCGTTCAACGAGGACTTTCGCCCCGAAGGGATCGACGATTTCGTCCAAGACCCAACGCTTGCTCATCGCGACGTCTCGCCCGACCCTGGCATCATGGGTGGGTGCATGAATTGGGACTGCTGACCGGCGTCGTTGCTGCGGTCGAAAAGGCCGTCGCTGATGACCCCGACGCGACCGTCACCGAGGTCGGGTTGCGGGTCGGCACACTCTCCGGAGCAGTCCCCGACGCACTCACCGGTTCCTGGCCCATCGCCACAGCAGGAACCCGCCTGGCCGGTGCCACTTTGAGCATCGAGGTTGTTGCAGCACAGATTTGGTGCAGCTCCTGCGAACAGGCTCAGGAGGTCGACCAGTTCTTCGCGCTCACGTGCCCGGCGTGCGGCGTCGGCTGCGGAAACCTGATCCACGGACGCGAGTTCGAGGTCGCTTTCGCTGAGGTTTCCACTCCCGATGATCCCTGATTCACTCACGATCTAGCTTTCCGTCCCGTCCAGCTCAGCCAACCATTGGTCGATGACCGAACAGGCTTTGACCACCGCATCGTCGAGGGCGGCGATCACCACCGGCGTCATCTCCAAAGCCAAGTCAACATTTTCCGGGACGACACCGACCACCGAAACCGCCTTCGGTTCGGTGCCCAACATGCGCGCCGCGGCGAAGAGATCAAGCAAACCCACCTGGTGTGGAGACAGCTTGCTGGCCAAAAGTCGCGGCACCTGGTCGCCGCTCAAGCTGACCACTGCGCCTGGCGTCGAACCCGCCACAGCATCCAGAATCAACAGGCGAGTCGCGTCCTGAACGACGGGCAACAACTCCATCCCGCCGGTGGCTCCGTCCACATAAGTCACCCGAGGATCAGTGCGTGCCTCACCCAGGCGCTCAAGAAGGGCCAACCCGATGGCGTCGTCGCCCATGATCAGGTTGCCTACCCCCATCACCGTGATTGGAGTGATCGCCGGTTCAAAAGGCGGCCGAACGTCGGCACTGGCAGGCCGAATCCGAGTTGATTTCGGGTCGGAGGTCATCGGTTGTTCTTTCACTCGTTGTCACAAAAGGTCACTCCCCGGAGCTCAGCTATCGTCAGCCGAACTCCGGGGAGTGTCAAACCTGAAGATCATCCGATCTTGGGCGCATCCACCGGCTTTGAGCCGCGGCGCATCCAAACCCCACCGTTAATCATCGAGGAAATGCCGCCGTGGCGCTCAAGAGAATCCGCGCGAACCGCCAGGTAGATGTGCATGATCACGAACATCCAGATCAAGAACATCATGAAGCCATGGAAGAACCGGACGGGCTGCACACCGAACCAGACGATCGGAGTGGAGACCACGCCCCACACCCAGCTGGTGTTGATATGAACCATGCCGTACAAGGCGAAGCCCGTCATCATCTGAATGATTCCGGCCACGTACATGCCGCTGTAGGCCAGCTGTTGAAGAGGGTTGTGAGCCAAATACAGCGGCGGCTCCGGACGCAAGAAGGCGTAGTGCCCGAGCACTTCGCCCAGGTTCTTCACGTCTTCCTTCTTCTTCAACGGCCACAAAGTCGGCCAACGCAGGTACCGATCTCGGGAGGTAAAAGCTGAGACCACCCGCGCAATGCCAATACCCAGCCACAGGAATGCGGTGGTGAAGTGAATGGCCCGGACCCAACCCATCAGATAGTTCGCCTGTTGCGGCTCCGTGGTCGCACTCGGCCCGAAGAACGGATCCATGATGTAGTACCCGGTCGCGCTCAGAATGAGAATCGCGGCCACATTCGCCCAGTGTTGCCAACGCAGAGACGCCGACCACACATTGACCCGAGCCCAGGCATCCGGGCTGGCCGCCACATCGTCGGCGAAGTTCGCCGGGTCGATCTGACGCAGCTCGATGTAGCCCTGCAGCTTGAACTCTTCGACCTTGTCCCCTTCGCCCACAATGGCCGAAGCCACCGCTAACGGGCGGAATCCCCGCCGCGAGGAAAGGTCAGCGTTCTTCACCACAACGGAGCGCTCTTCACGACTGATCTTGACCTGCTCCAGCACCGAGCCCAGATCGCCCCGCATGACGACCACATCGCGATAGCCCTTTTCGGCCGGACGCTGAAGGTCACGCACTCGGGTCAAGGAATAACGCCGGTCGGCGCGCGCTGGATCAACGTCGGCGTCCGTGACACTGACCGCCGGAATGTCGGGACGGTCATCGCTCAGTTGTGCGGTGAGGACCTGATCGACCGGATCGGTGGAACCCACCGCTCCGGCAGCTACCGCCATCGCCAAAACACGTCCGGCGTTCAGCGTGCCTGCACTGTAAACAGTGCCAACCATCAGCTTGCCTGGGGCTTGTGGAGCCTCCGCCTTGGGAGCTTGCTCGTCGACGGTCATTGCACCACGACCTCAATTTCCTGGCCGTCGGTGTCCAGCACATGCACCGCGCAGGACATGCACGGATCGAAGGAATGGATGGTGCGCAACACTTCCAACGGCTCGGCCGGGTTAACCAACGGATGCTGGCCGTTTCCGGCGAGCGATTCTTCGTACGGTCCCTGCTTGCCGTCCTTGTCGCGGCCACCAGACAACCACGTGGTCGGCACCACGGCCTGGTAGTGACTGACCTTGCCGTTTTCGATCCGGACCCAGTGGCTGAGGTTGCCACGCGCGACCTCGACGAAGGAGTAGCCCTCGGCCTTGGTCGGCCAGGTGGACGGATCCCACTTGGTGCCGTCAAAGACGTCGATGTCGCCCTTCTTCACCCCAGCTACGAACTGGTTGAAGATCGTTTCGAGAGTCTCAACTGAGGTGACGCATTCCACGCAGCGAGCGAGCGCGCGACCTGCGGTCGAGTTGAGCTGAGCAGGCTTGATCGACAGACGCTTGATGGCCAGATCGACCAGCTGCTTGGTCCGGGGATGGCCCTGGGCGTAGGCCAGAATCACTCGGGCAACTGGGCCAACCTGCATGACCTTGCCGTCGTATCGCGGGGCCTTGCTCCAGGTGTATTCCTTCCGATCGCCCAGCCATTTGTACGGCAGAGCCGGTCCGGTGTACTTGACCTTGGTCTCGCCTTCCTGGGGATGGAGACCAACGTCACCTTCGGAGTACTCGTACCACGCCGACGACACCCACTCGGTGATCTTCGACGGGTCGAATGGGTGCACCTTGGTGAAGTCCCCGTTGAGGATCACACCGGGCTTGATGGCGGCGTGTGGCGATTCGTTCAGCCCGATGTTGGGATCGCCACCGTAGGTCGCCCCCGACATGCCCACAGCCATGAAGTTGGGCTGCGCGGCACCGATACTGAAGTACTCCTTGTAGACACCCACGATTGCCAGGGCATCCGGCAGGTAGCAGGTCTCGACGAACTCTTTGGATTCGGCGATCCAGTCCGCAATCTGATCAGTCTGCACCTGATTGATGGACTCCGACTTGTTCGGATCGATCGTGCAAGCCATGCCACCGACGAGGAAGTTCGGGTGCGGGTTCTTGCCACCAAAGACCGTGACAATGCGGATCATCGACCGCTGGAACTCCAAAGCGTCCAGGTAGTGAGCAACGGCCATCAGGTTCGCCTCTGGCGGCAGCTTGTATGCCGGATGGTTCCAGTAGCCACCGGTGAACACACTGAGCTGCCCGGATTCCACAATGGACTTCACCGTGTTCTTCACCTCAGTGAAGCGCTCGATGGTGTTGCCCTTCCAGGTCGAGCCGATCTTTCGCGCGAAGGCGACCGCGGCCGCCGGGTCGGCGTTGATGGCGTCGGGAACATTCACCCAGTCCAGAGCGTGCAGGTGGTAGAAGTGGATGACATGGTCCTGCACCTCTTGTGCAGTCAGCACCAGGTCACGGATCGTTTTGGCCTGCTTGGGTGGGTTGAACCCGAGCGCATTTTCGACTGCGACAACCGAGGCAATCGCGTGGACGGAGGTGCACACTCCGCAGATGCGTTGGGTGAAAGCCCAAGCGTCGCGTGGGTCGCGCCCGGTGACGATCTCTTCGATGCCCCGGAACTGGGTCGCCTCGCTCCAAGCCTTCTTGATCTTGCCGCCCTCAGATTCCAACTCGATCCGAAGGTGACCTTCGATCCGACTGATCGGATCAACTACTACTCGCGTGGCCATGTCTTACTCCGCATCCTTCGAATCGTCGGTGGAAGCTTCTGACGCAGGAGCTTCCGGGTTTTCGGCCACCGTTTCGGCCTTCTTGGGGTTGGGTAGCCACACGCGCTCCGAATCACCGAACGCCTGCAGCGGCTCGTTCCCTTCGCCGGCCTTACCTTCGGCCGCATGCTTGGCGGCGGTGATGCCGGCATGGATACCGACGCCGGCCACAGTTGCACCAACCAGGCCCCAGCCCACCTTCTCTGCTGTGCTCTCGATCCCGAAACCACCCACGTTGGGCAGCTCCTGGTAGAACGGCGTGAAGTTGTCGAAGAAGTTCTTTTCGGTGCAGCCGATGCAGGGGTGGCCCGAACCGATGGGCCAACTGGTGTGCAGGTTCCACTGAATGATCGGGCAAGCGCTGAAGGTGCTGGGACCTTTGCAGCCCATTTCGTACAGGCACCATCCGTTGCGCGCTCCGTCATCGTCGAAGTTCCGCACGAACTGCCCGGCGTCGTAATGCGCCCGACGGGGGCAGGAATCATGGATGCGCTGGTCGTAGGCAAAGAGCGGGCGGCCCTGAGCGTCAAGCTTGGGCGCTTCACCATGGGTGAGGATGTAGGCGATCGTTGCGGTGATCACCTCTCCAATGGGCGGACAACCCGAGACATTCACCACCGGGGTACCGGCCAGAATCGCGTCGACGCCGACGGCGCCGGTGGGGTTGGGACGTGAAGCCTGGACAGATCCCCAGACGGCGCAGGCACCAACAGCCAGCACCGCAGAGGCGTTCTTGGCGGACTTGCGCAAGATCGTTTCGGCAGACTCGCCGTTGATCGCGCAGTAGATCCCGGCGTCTTTGGTCGGGATGGAGCCGTTGACGACCAGGATGTGCGGCCCGGCGTTTGCGGCATCCAGGGCCTTGTTGAGGGCCTCGCCCGAGGCGGCCATCACGAGTTCGTTGTATTCCACCGAGAGCAGGTTGAGTACGGCCTCTTCGATGGTGGTGCCGCCGGAACGCAAGGTGCTTTCCATGCATCCGGTGCATTCCTGTAGCTGAAGCCAGACCACGACCGGCTTCTTGACCGCGCCAAGTTTTGCGGCAACCTGTTCAGCGGTGATCGGTGCGGCCCAAGCTGACGTTGCGGATCCCAGTACCGTTCCGCCGACGGCGAAGACGGCGGCTAGCTCCCCGCAGTACTTCAAGAAGTCTCTCCGGTCGAAACCTGACCGGATCAGATTCTCTTCGAGGGTTGGCTCAGACCAACCATTGAGTTCGTAGGACACGAGCGTGTTCTCCCTTTCGCTCTGGCGCGGCGTTGACCCCTCCCCGCCGGGTGCGTCTTGGCAGTTCATACGAGCAGAATTGCTGACGCAACCTGACGCATCATAGTCATGAATTGCGTAAAGAAGTAGACGCAGTCGGGCAAGAATCACTTGCGAGTCGAAAAACAGCCTCCGCGGGGCATAACCCCTAGCCGACAGCGGGTGGGAAGCAGCCCGCTTTGGAAACAAAGCCATGCCGAAAATCGGCCAATTGGGCACCCAATTGTCATTACAAGAGTTGTCATTACAAACTTATCGGGCGCTATTGCAATCTGATTGCAATAGCGCCCGATAAGTGGAGTACGAGCACCCCAAATGACAACTCACACAGTCGGGGTTGGTGGCCCCACCAGCTTCGTGTACAGCCCCAGCAGCGGACCCTCCTGGCACTCCCACGTCCGAGACTCGCGTAACTGAGGGGTGATGGCAGCCCGGTGTCCGTCAAGATCACCTAACAACACCTTCGCCGCTCGGATCAGATCGTCCACGTTCTCAGCAGTGAAAACCTCACCGGCCCCGGTCTCACGCAAGAACTTCGCCATCACGGTGCAGTCACTGCCCAGAATCGGCAGGCCCGCAACCAAATACTCACTGACCTTGGTGGCCAATGCCGAGTCGTGGCTCGAACTGCGCTTGAAAGGAGCAAGGCCAACGTCGGCCGACTCCAAGAACCAGGTGACCGACTCCTGTGGCACATAGGGACGAATATGTACCCGGTCGGCGACACCCAACCCTTCGGCTTTGTCATACAGCTCCATGGCGGGCTCGTCGTCGGCAGTCTTAGCCACGATCGCCAGATGCACTCCCGGCAAACTCGGCAGCGCCTCCACGACTGTTCCGATGCCACGCGAGGGTGCCGTCGCACCGGACGAGACCAACAAAGTGACCTCAGACCCCAGTTTCAACTCCTCACGAAGCGTCAGCCGCCCGGGCGCAGGAACATTCGCCACGAACGGACAGTTCTCCACCACCGTCGGAGTGCTGCTCAGACCATGCCGCTTGGTCAACCATTGCGCAATCACCGGCCCGACGGTGATTACCGCATCAGCCTGATGAGCGAAGAACTTCTCGACCTTATTCGCCACCAAACGCATGATCACGTTGGGGCTCGAGATCCCCGGCCACCACTCATGAGCGTCATAGATCACGACCGGGCGTTTGCCCTTCTTCTCCAAAAGGTCGGCCGCCGTCATCGCAGCGGGCAACGCAGGGACGTCATGCACGTGGATGAGGTCCGGCTCAAGATCCACCAATGCGGGGGCAAAGACCATCTCCAAGTCTCCGAAGTACGGCCACGACGTGCGCCACCGGCCATCGGGGCGAATCATCGCCCATCCTCGACGCCAGCGCAGCCGCCAACGCGATGTTGTCGGCGCCTGCTCGGCAGCAACCAAACGATGAGCGGCCCGGCGTCGTCGCCCTTCCAACCAACGGCGATGGATTGCCGCTGTGAGCCGCGCGAGCCCGGTGGCGTTTCGTGTCGAGAAACTCAGGCTGCCCAAACGCGCTTCGACGATGTCCAAAGTGTCGGCGCGAGCCTCGATACGGCGAAGCTTGCGCCTCCGAAACCGCCCGGTCAGCGGACGCGGATCGGGCAGGCGTTCGGCCCGAAACTCTCCCAGCATTATCGGACCTTCAAAACCGGGCTCTTCGGTTCCCAAAAGGGACACGCGATAGCCCGCCCGCCAGGCCGAAAGCGCCACCTTTTGAACCCGAGAGTCCATCGAGATGGCGTTCGGCACGATCATGGCCAAGTGCGGCGCCGTGCTCATGCTTGGTCGGTCTCCTCGCTCAAAATGTGCTCGTACAGCGCGGCGATCCGAGCTGCCTGGGCCTGCCAACTGTATTCGGCTTTTAGGTCTGCCGACTGGGCAGCCGCGGTGAATCGGGAAAGGTCGGAAAGGACCTCACGTACGGCCCGGGCGATGTCTGCAGGATCGTCGGGGTCAAATGTCGCTCCCACGCCCCGTTCCGCCACGAAACGCGACATTTCCCTCACCTGACTCACCGCGATCGGTAGTCCAGCGAAGACGTAGTCGAAGAGCTTGTTCGGCAGGGCCATTTCGTGATTCGGCAAGCCGGTCACCATCGGGTGCACGCCGAGATCCGCCGTGGAAAGGAAGGAGATGATCTCTTCGGGCTTGACCGGCGGAACAAGGTGAAGCCGTTCTGACACGCCGAGTTCTGCGGCACGCTCGGCCAACCTGATCGCTGGTAGGGCATCCACTCCAGGCACACACACAATGGCCAGATGGACATCGGTCAACGATTCCAGGGAGTCGACCAATGCCGGGAGGTTACGCAGGAGCCCGAGAACACCGGAATAGACCATCAACGGGACACCCTCAGCAACGCCTGTTGCGGCGCGCACATCACTCGCCGACCTGACGACGGAGTCACTCGGCGGGCTGTTCAGTGTCACGGTCGGACGCTCGGGTAGGTCGTAATAGCTACGCAGCTCATCAGCGATGGGATCACTGACCGTGATCACCGCGTCCATCATTCGGATGATGTCGCCTTCCATCGCCTCATAGGCCCGATTGGCGCGCTCGTCGCCACCGGCGAGTTGCGGAATGAACTCATGCGCGTCGTAGATGATCGGAATATCGCGTCCATCCGCCCGGTACCGCTTTTTGAGGTGCTCACCCACGCTGAGCAGATGGACATCATGCAGATGGAAGATGTCCGCGTCGAGGTCGGCCAAGACCGGCAACATTGCCGCCTCAATGTCGACCACATTCGCCAGGATTCGACGCCAGTTTCCGCGAACTCGAACCCCTCCGATCCACGCATCCCAGGCTTTCCAGTAACGCCGCAGGAAACGGTTCGCGACGCGGTAAAACCGAGCGCGCACACCATAGATGCGCCGCTTAATGTAGGCGCTGCGGCGGGCGGCGTTGTCCTCGTATTCGCTGCGAAGTAGCGCAGTGTTCGTGATCAGGCTCGCCGCCGCCCGTTCCTCGTAGGAGCCGTACCCAGGCCAGCGCGGCCGCCAGTTGCGCCGGGCCTGCCATCGCGCTCGCCGCGCGTTGAACACCAGGTACGGCATCGGGACGCCGATGGTGCGCACACCGTCGAGCGTTCCCTCGACCGTCTCGGTCAGCTCATGATCGCCATAAACCAAAGTGACCTCACGGCCAGTGGCGGCAACCGCGAGAGCGGTCTTGCGCACCCGGTAGTCCTGCGCGATCTGGCCAGCCGTCACCATCACAACTCGCTGCGTCACAGTGCGTCCTCTCGCGGGGTAATAACCGTTACCCTCGTCGCCTCGTCGCGCCACGCTTCCTCGCCGAGCCCGCCGAGCACATCGGCGTAGACCTCACGCAGCACTTCGCTTTGGGCCGTCCAAGAGAAGCGGTGTTGAATCTCCGGATCGGCGATTCGATCACGTAACTGGGGAGCGCGGGCCAACGTTTCGCGTACTGCCCGGGCCAGGTCGGCGGCGTCACCGGCTCGGTAGACCGCACCCAAATCCAAACCCTCGACGAGGTCAGCTTGGGCCGGCGTGTCCGACGTGACTACGGGCAGACCTGCCAACAGGTACTCGCAGAACTTGTTCGTCAAAGCCACATCATGGTTGATCGCGTGCAACAGCGGTGACAGCCCGATGTCTGCCGAAGCGAAATAGCCAGTGACATGCTCAGCGGGGACAAAACCCACCACGTGGAACCGGTCACCGACCCCCAATGAGTCGGCGAGCTGCTGCAAGCGCCGAGTAAACGCCCCGCTGCTTCGAGCGACCAAAGCGAAATGAACCCCGGGCAACTCGGCGAGCGCCTCGATCACGGTCTGCACGCCGCGAGCCGGATTGATCCCACCGCCGTAGACCAGAAGCGGCGCGTCCGAAGGTACCCCGGCAACCTCACGCACGCTCGGAATACTGTCCGCTTCGTCACCGACGACCGGTGCATTCAGCACCAAATCTGGACGGCGGCGCAGTTTGTGATCGCGCACCAGAAGGTCGGCAAGCTGGTCAGAAACCGTGATCACCCGATCAAAATCGGGCAGGAACTCGACTTCCATATTGCAGTAGGCCGCCACCACCCACAGGTCGATATTGGCCAGACCCGGCAGGTATTCCCGCGCGTCATAGACCAGACGAACCCGGCGACCTTGCTGGGCGGCCCGTCCAGCAGCCCGAGCGGCAACACCCATCATGAAGACGTCGTGGACGTGGATGATGTCCGGCTGAAGCTCGTCCAGAATCGGCCCCAACACCACATCGTCGTCGATGGTGTGGGGAAGCCGGGAACGCCAATGCTCCTGGATGCGCAATAACCCGAGCGTGCGAGAACGGGCTTGCTCCTGCGCCGCGATTTCGGTGGAATTCAAACTGATTTCGGGCTTCCGGACTCGCCGGGTGAGGCCGCGCCTCACCCGAACGATCCCTCGCGCAAGCCGATAGTGAAACCTGGGAAACGGTTCCTTCCAGGTCCGGTGCCGTGGCTGTTGAAGGGGTTCCCGATCGGCATCACGAAGCCGACGCTGCTGCGAAGCTGCTGCTTCGCGCCCTAAGTAAGCCAGTCGGAGCCGGGCCGATTTCTCATCGGCCGGCGTGGCATACCACGGGGTGAAGAACCGAGACAGGTTCCGGCTCCACGCGAACCAACCAGAGTTCTGAAGGCGTTCAGGCACATGAACGATGCGGATCTTCGCGCCGCCGACCGACAACTCGCGTCCGGGGCCCTTGCGGTCCACGCCCAACGCAATAGCGTCCAGTCCCAAGCTGGCCGCCGTGCCGAGATTCTTGAGCACTCGGGCGTCCACCAGCACGTTGTTGCCTGGCATCAGCACGATACGAGGGCGTTCGCCCATGTCATCCCCTACCCAGATTCCGGTTACCGATAGTGCACTGGACTCGCGAGATGGCCGCCGAAGGGGGCAACACCGCGAAAGCTGGCACCGCCTCGTCCCAGCTGCCCGCAAAAGGATACCGGCCCTCCTCTGCGAGCACGATTCAGCGGCGCAGCCCAGCAGGAATCAGGCGGTGCGCAGCCAGTCCAGCCAAGCCTCAACGCCCTCACCGGTGCGGGCCGACAGCTCAAAGACGACTGCGGTGGGATTGACCGCCGCCAAGTTCTTACGAAACAGCTCCATGTCGAAGTCCAAGTAGGGCGCAAGGTCCATCTTGTTTACACAGACTGCCTGCACCGAACGGAACATCACCGGGTATTTCAACGGCTTGTCTTCACCCTCAGTGATCGCATACACCATCGCTTTGAGATGCTCACCCACCTCAAACTCTGCTGGGCACACCAGATTGCCGACGTTCTCGATGACCACCAGATCCAGGGTGTTCAAATCCAAACCGCGCAAAGCACGCGCAATCATGGGGGCGTCCAGATGGCATTCGCCTCCGAAGCCATTCCCGGTGTTCAACAAGGAAATCTGAGCCCCGAAGCCGCCCAGCCGTTCAGCATCCAACGGAGTCTCGATATCTCCCTCGATCACCCCGACGCGCAGGTCCCCTTCAAAGCTGGCCAGGGTGCGCTGCAACAAGGTGGTCTTGCCTGAGCCCGGCGAGCTCATCAGGTTGATCACTCGGACATTGGCGGCATCAAACGCGGCCCGGTTTGACTCAGCCAGCCGGTCGTTTTCGGCGTAGATGTCTTCCAGGATTTCGATGCGCTCCCGTCCGGTGTCATAACCGGAATGGTCGCCAATTAGTTCAGCCAAGGCCTCGTCGTGATCGTGGCTGTGCTCGTGAGAGTGGACGTGGCTATGACCGGCGTCGTCATGCTCATGGGAGTGGACGCTGCCGTCATCGT
>CAYWIN010000015.1:0-16134 GCA_964458365.1 uncultured Propionibacteriaceae bacterium | reverse complement strand
CAATCACTCGGGCGTAATAGACGATGTTTTCGGTGAACGCGAAACCCGCCGCCGCCAGGCCCGCCAAAGTGATCGTCGACAACTTTGACGTCAGCCGGTATCGAGCGAAGATCGCCAGCAAGAAGATGACGGTTGCCTTGCAGGCTTCCTCAACAAAGGGTGCGACAAAGATGGCTGCTCGAGCCCCACTCGCCGGGTCGCCTGAACCGGCGATCGCTAGGTGAGAGGCTGCCCAACTGTTGATGTAATACGCCGCAAAGACGGCGGCAGCCGCACCCCAACCAAAAGTGAGGTACCACACCATCAAACGTTGGGGCCGGAATCTGTCAACGGCAATGAAGACCACTGTCCAAAAGAGCACCGTCGGCAACGCCAGCTGTGCGGCGTGCGTGATCGCGGACACATTGACGCCTTCCACCTCGGCGCTGACCCGCATATGTGCGGTGATGTCCATAAACAGCCAGATCAACGCCGCGGCGTAGAGCACTGTCATGCCGAGGGTCACCCACGTCCAGGGAGACCGCAAAATGCGCTCAGGCAGGGAGCGGTCCTCCGACGGTGATGCGGGCACCCCGTTGCGTCTGCGCGCCACAGCAGTGCCCTGGTTGGTCATAACGTCAGCCTACAAGGCAATGGGATTCAGCTTTGCGCCTCAGCGACGACTTCCGGATCATGGCGTGGCCGTTTCAGCGCTGTCCACAGGAGCACCGACAGCCACACACCGATCGCGAGAATCCCGAGATTTCGGGTCACAAGTGCGGCGATCACGCCCATCGAGTCCGTGCCGCCTTCCAGGAGCTCTTTGTAGTACTGCGGGTAAATGAGCTGGGTCAAGCCACCGAGGATCACCATCATGATCCCGATACCGGCAGCCTGATGGCGTCGCAGTGAGCCGTGGTCAGAATCGGCAGATCCGATGAGAACAGCCACCGGTGCGGCCAACCAAACCAGGTATTGCGGGCTGAACGTCTTGTTGGCAATGAGGGTCACGATGATCACCCATGAGGCGAACAGCGCCACCTCAGCCATCGATGCCACCGGCTCGTTCGCGGTCAGCGACGGTCGCCGCGAGAACAGGCCCGGATAGATCTTCCGAAGCCAGAAGATGTAGGCCGCCACGATCAACAGGTAGCTGAGATAGGTGATGACGGTTGCCGCACCCAGCCAAGAGTCGACACCGGGCCCGAATATCTCATAGGCCTGCCAATGCGAATACCCGATCGGGTGAGCGTTTGGGTCTCCTACTCGAGATGCCATGAGCACGGTGGCCCAAACCGATTCGATCTGGAGTCCGCGCCCCGATTGCCAACCCAGTGGGGAAAAAAGGCGACCGATTCCGGCGTACCAAATGGCAAAGACCACCAGGACGATTCCGATCAGAAAGAAAGATACGCTCACGCGACGGTCCGAACGGCGCGAGCCACGAAGCGTCGTCGGCCACAGCAGTGCTGGCCACAGCTTCAAACCCGCACCCAAGGCGAGGAACGCCCCCGCGATCGACTCCCGTCGATTCTTCACAGCGAGGATGGCTCCGCCACAGAGCACGGCGGGGATGAGGTCCAGTCGTGCATAGACGATGGGGCCGGCCACGAACACGAAAGCCACCCAAAACCAGGCGCCGCGATTACCTCGTCCGGCATCCCACAACGCGATCATGAAGCCAAGATCAATCAGAATCAGGATCACGACGAAGGCCCACAAGAAGCCGGACTGAGAGCTGTCAGAGAACGCGAAGGGAACCCGAAGAATCCACAACACCGGCGTGGGGTATTCGACCATCACGGTCTGCGGAAGCGCACCTTGATAGATCCGGGCGGTGCCCGCCCAGTAGTAACCCGGATCTCCCACCACTTCACCGGTGCGGGTCAAGGAGAACACGACCAGGATGCGGGTCAGCACCCAGACGGGCCAGACGGCAAACTTTCGCACCAGGCCCATGTGGTCGTTTCCTTTCCGGCGGGGCGCGTCTGGATTTGGCGCGCCAGCGAACGCAGGCTAGCAGCGCACCAGGCGAGTTCTCGTGCTGAGCGAGTCTGGGGCCACCGGTGCCGACAGTTCGAGAACCGGAGGAGTCAATTGGGCTATCCCGTTGCGGAAGGCACGAACCCTTTTCATGAATCAAACTGTACGGTACAGTTTGATGCATGACCGAGGGGCTCAGCCCGCGACAACAAGCTAAGCGCGCACAGATTGTCACAGCCGCCACTGCACTGTTCTTGGAGCAGGGTTTCGCAGCCACGTCGATGGATGCCGTCACGGCCCACGCAAAGGTCAGCAAACAGACCTTGTACGCCTACTTCCCCGCCAAAAGCGACCTGCTCTCCACCGTGCTTTCCGAGAGCATCGCCACCCTCCTGCTCAGCCCGCCTCCTGAAGTTCAGATCCGTACCCGCGCAGATCTTCGCCAGGTATTGCTCGGCTTCTCGGTCACGATGACCCAAACCTTGATGCAACCCGAAGCGATCTCGCTGGTTCGGCTCATCCTGGGCGAAGTCTTCACGGTGACCGAGCTTCGCGCTGCATTCCGCCAAGCCCTTCCCGGCCAGCTACTCGAACGCATCACCGCACTTCTTAACAATGCCGCCGCCTCCGGCCTGATCAGCTTCACCGACGATGACCTGACCGCACGCATGTTCCTGGGCCCATTGATGACCTACGTGGCGTTGGATGGGTTCCTTTCGGTAGACCCCTCCGATCCCCCGCCACGACACAAACTCGAACATCTCGTTGATGCTTTTCTCGCCACGGTGACTCCATGACTCCCCGAGCCCTAGCCATGGCTGCCATCGCAGCTATCACCCTCTCCGGATGCGCCGGGGCACCCACAGAAGTGGCAGTCACCGGGACCGTCACCGACCAGACCAAAGCGGTCGCCATTCCCGCGATTGGCACCACAGCGCTGGTCGTCCGTACCCCGGCGCCACTGGGCAGCCATGTCAGCGTGGGACAAACCCTGGTTCAGCTCGACGACACCATCCTCACCGCCCGTTTGCGGCAGGCCCGATCCGCTGTCGACGTCGCCGATGCCCAGGTCGGACAGATCCACTCAGCAATCGACAAGACCTACTCTGCAGACAGCAAACTTGCCAGTGCCCGCATCGCGATCAGCCGCGCCATCGATCAGCTCAGCGCCAAGGCAAGTCAGCTCGCCGACAGCCAACGTCAGCTCCTCACCGCCCGAAATGGCCTGTCCAGTCAGCTGATTCGTGTCCAAGCCGCGCTGCGCACCCCGGGATTGCCGCCATCCGAAATCGCGCGTCTTCAGCAACTCGCTCGTACTCTTCAGGCGCAGCTGGCCAAGATCGACTCCACACTCGCCATGATCGAAAAAACAGCGCCCCGACTCACCTTGGGACTGAAGACCGCAAGGTCCAATCAGGCCAAGCTCCAGTCCGCCTCAACCAACATCTCGGACGCTCGCGCGCAGCTTCGCCGGTTAGCGAAACTGGCCAAAATCGTGGCCGACGCCGCACCCATCGGCGTCGAACTGGCCACCGTGCAACGCAACCAGGCCACCGTCACCGCCCCCATGACCGGCACGGTGGTGGACATGGCACTGCCCGGAGACCGACTTGCTCCCGGGGCCACTGTCGCAGCGATCCGGCCCGACGATCCCAGCCAAGTGACCGCCTGGCTCGCCCCGGACCAGCTGGCCATGGTCTGCGTCGGTGATCAAGCCCGACTGCATGGTGACTGGATGGCACCGGGTACCTCAGTGCCCGCCCGTCTGTCCTGGATTTCCCCCACTGCGGACTTCCCACCGTCAAATACCGCCACCAAGGAGACCCACCTGATGCGGGCGACCAAGGTGGCACTGACGTCCGACTCGCAACTTCCGGCGGGGATCGGCATCGACATCACGATTACCGGCTGCCAATCCGTGGCCGGACAAGGAAAGCAAGACAGGTGAGCGACATGGCGAAACAGACCCACAAACGTCCACCCATTCCGGCGATCATCGCCCTGGCGGTCGTGATCATCGGTGGTGGCATCTGGTGGTGGTGGAGCGCCACGAACTCCACCCCGGCCAACCAATACTCCGGCTCAGTCGAAGCCAACACCTACCAGGTCAGCCCTGCCATCGCCGGGCGGGTCCTGGCAGTCAAAGTCAGCGAAGGCGACCAGGTCGCCAAAGGCCAGGCGCTGGTGCAGCTTGACCCCGCCGCAATGAAGCTGCAACTTCGCCAAGCACAAGAAGGCGTGAAAGCGGCACAAGCCGCCGTAACCAATGCCGAAAACGATGGTTCTGCGGCCGATGTGAAGGCAGCAAAAGCTAAAGTCGCCCAAGCCCAGGCATCCGTCGGATTGGCCCAAATTCAGCTCGGCTACGCCACGATCACCGCGCCCGCTTCCGGCGTGGTGACCTCGGTGGTCACCAATGCCGGTCAAAACGGCGCTCCCGGTCGCACCATGGTGACGATTCTCAATCCCGGTGACCTCTTCGTCCGGATCTATGTTCCCGAGACCCAAATAGGCAATGTTGCCGTGGGACAGAATGCAACCATCACCACAGACTCCGTCGCGCAACAGTTCTCGGGTCATGTGAGCTTCATCGCCAGCCAATCAGAGTTCACCCCCAACACGGTGCAGACCAAAGACCAACGCACCAAGTTGGTTTACGAGGTGCGCATCGCGATCACTGACCCTGGTGGTGCACTCAAAGCCGGACTTCCAGTGGACGTAACCCTGCACTGAACGATGACCATGCCCATTCCCGCTGTCGAAGCCGTCGACCTGAGCAAGAGCTTTGGCTCCACTCAGGCCGTGGCGAATGTTGAGTTGAGCATTCCCCACGGGGCAATGTTTGGCCTTCTTGGTCCCGACGGTGCCGGCAAATCCACCCTGATTCGGATGCTGGCAACAGTGCTCACCCCAGACACGGGACAAGCGTCAGTTTTCGGACGATCCGTTGTGGACCAGCGCTCCGAGGTCACTGCGCTGATTGGGTACATGTCCCAGCGCTTTTCCATGTATCCCGATCTTTCGGTCCGCGAAAACTTGGACTTCTTCGCCACCGTCCGCGGAGTCCCGTCCACTGAGCGCCACACACGAGCCGCGAATCTGCTCCAGGCGATGGGCCTGGCTGAGTTCGCTGACCGTCAAGCTCAGCACCTGTCCGGCGGAATGAAGCAAAAACTGATGCTGGCCACCACTTTGATGCACTCCCCCGATCTTCTTCTGCTGGACGAACCAACCACCGGGGTCGACCCGGTGTCACGGCGCGAGTTTTGGCGGATCCTCGCCGGACTCCACCGGGAGGGAAAAACCGTGCTGGTTGCGACGCCCTACATGGACGAGGCCGAGCGCTGCACCCAGATCGCCTTTCTGGCCGACGGACGTATCACTCAAAGCGGCACACCCGCCGAGATCACCGGTCGTGTTCCTGGGCACCTGGTGGAAATCACCATGCCCAATCCTCGCCAAGCCATTCCGGTGATGGCCAACTCTGCAAACGTGGAATCGGTTCATCTCTTTGGCGACCTTCTGCGTGTGCTGTGGAACGGGCCGCAGGACTCCGTCTTGGCAGTTCAGGAGCTGCTGGATGCGGCCCACCTGAGCAGCGCCCAGGTCACCGAGACCGCCGTGGACATGGAAACCGCTTTTGCCTATCTGGCTGAACACCGCGACGCACCCCGAAAGGTGAGCGCACCATGAACGCCAGCTGGGTTCGGATCAAGGCGGTGATCCGCAAGGAATTCACCCACCTGATACGCGATCCGCGCACCTTGGCCGCCGTCGTCTTGATGCCCGTGGTCCAGTTACTGCTTTTCGCCTACGCCATCAGCTTCGACGTCGACCACGTCCGCACACTGGTGGTGGACAACGACCACTCCGCGGCCAGCCGCGAATATGTGCAGGCCTACGACGCCTCCACCTTCTTTTCGGTGGTCGAGCATGCCGATTCCATCAATGCTGTCGATCAAGCCTTCGACAACAACACCGCCCGGCTGGCTGTGGTCATTCCGGCCGGTTTTGGACGCACCCTCACTGCAGGAGGGACCGCCCAAGTTGCTGTCCTGATCGATGGCAGCGAACCCAACTCGGCTCGGGTATCGAGGGCATACACGGTGGCCTTGAACCAGCTTTACAACCAGGACATGACCAGGGCCTGGGCTGATCGCCAAGGCCTCGACCTCAGCGGCATGGGCGGCCTGGAGCCTCGTCTGCGCACGTGGTACAACCCCGAACGCAACTCATCGATCTTCCTCATCCCCGGCCTCATGGCCGTCATCATCGCCATCGTCACCGTGCAACAGACCGCTGTGACGTTGGTGCGGGAACGAACCCTGGGCACCGAGGAACAGCTTCAGGTCAGTCCGTTACGCCGAGTGGAGTTGATGGTCGGCAAACTGACGCCCTGGACGCTGATTGCTTTCGCCGATGTGGCGTTGGTGATCGCGTTGGGAATCGGAATCTTCAAAGTCCCACTGCGCGGAGACGTCTTCGCATTGGCTTTGGGCTCAGCGTTGTTCGTGTTTGCGTCGCTCGGCATGGGACTGCTCATCTCCGCGATCGCTCCATCCGCAGAAACGGCAAACATCCTGGCCATCATGGTGGCGTTCCTGCCGTCATTTCTGCTGTCTGGGCTGGCTTTTCCTTTGGACCAGATCCCCATCGTTCTGCAATGGCTGTCGGACCTCTTCCCTGCCCGCTACATGGTGACGATCTCCCGCGGGGTGTTCTTAAAGGGCTCAGGGTTTGCTGAGGTGTGGCCCGAACTCGTCGCCCTAGGCGTGTATGCGATCGCCATGGTGCTCATTGCCGCCAAGCTCTACGGACGGAAGGCGAAGCGATGAGCGCGAAACGGATCCGGCTTCTGATCTGGAAAGAGTTCACCCAACTGCGCCGCGACCCCTTGCTGGTCCGGTTGTTGCTGGTGATGCCCGTCCTGCAGCTCATCATGTTTGGCTATGTGGTGGCCGTCGACATCACACATCTGAGCACCGCCGTCGTCGACCTTGACCACAGCGTGACATCGCGTCAGCTGACCGACGCTTTCGCCAGCTCGGGCTATTTCACGATCACCGAGCGTCCCCCCAGTGAGACCGATCTGCGACCCATGCTGGATCGGGGCACGGTTCAGGTGGGGATCGTCATCCCGTCAGGAACCCAACAGCACCTGGATCGCGGCGAAACGGCCCCGATCGGGATCGTGGTGGACGGCTCAGATTCGCAAGTTTCATCAGTGGGCGGCGGCTACGCCTCACAGATCATTGCCGAATACAACGCCAAGCTGCTGGCCTCGTCGGGGGCCTCGATGGACGCGCCCCAAGTTGATTCGCAGATTCGAGTGATGTTCAACCCGACCCTAGAGCCGTTGAACACGATGATCCCCGGGCTGATCGCGACCATCATGATGATTTCCCTAATGGCGATTATGAGTCAGGCGGTGGTCAAGGAGCGCGAATCGGGCACTTTGGAACAGATCTTCGTCACGCCAGTGAAAGCCGAGGAATACCTGATCGGAAAACTGACCCCGTACGCGGTCCTCGCCACGGCGCAAATGCTGATCGTGGCCGGGGTAGGCACCTTGTGGTTCCATGTGCCGTTCAACGGGCAGGTGGGAGTCGTGGTGGTCGGCTTGGCTCTGTTCATGCTCACGTGCATCGGGCTAGGACTGCTCGTGTCGCTGGTTTCACACACTCGACAACAGGCTCAACAAGCCATGATGTTCATCATGTTGCCCACCATGGTGCTGTCGGGCTTCATCTTTCCGATCGATTCGATGCCGCCGCTGATTCAGCCGCTCACCAATCTGATCCCTTTGACCTGGGCCATTGAGGTCTTGCGCGGGGCCTACGTCAAGGGCAGCGGATTCGTCACTTTGGCCCCGCAGCTGCTGGTTCTGTTTGGCTTCGCCGCAGTGATTTTCACCGCGTCGGTGATCGCTACCCGCCGTCGGATTAGTGAGTGAGGGCTGACCATGGAACAACCGGAGGTGGCCATCCAGGTCTCGGGTCTCACGAAGACCTTTGGCGATTTCGCAGCGGTGGACGGCATCGACGTCAGCGTCCCGCGAGGCCAGATTTTCGGCTTTCTCGGACCGAACGGTTCGGGCAAGACGACCACCATCCGGATGCTGACCGGGACGCTGCGTCCCACCGACGGCCAGGCGGAGGTGCTGGGCGTCGACATGGTGCACCACCCCGAGCAGGTGAAGCGACGAATCGGGTATATGAGCCAAAAGTTCTCGCTCTTCGAAGACATGACGGTCGACGAAAACCTGAAGTTCTACGCGGGCATCTACGACGTTCCACTAGCCGAATTTGCCGAGCGCAGAGCCTACGTACTCCGGATGGCCGATTTGGTGGGACGCGAAGGCGAACTGACCCGGGATTTGTCCGTTGGGTGGCGGCAACGATTGGCGTTGGGTGCGGCCACCATCCACGAGCCTGAGCTGTTATTTCTTGACGAGCCCACTTCGGGCGTCGACCCCGTGGCCAGGCGCCAATTCTGGGATCTGCTCTACGAGATGGCCGAACGTGGCGTGACACTTTTCGTCACCACGCATTACATGGAAGAAGCGGCGCACTGTAACCAGCTGGCGTTCATCTATCGCGGCCACATCATCGCCTCGGGAAGCCCGGCGGAATTGCGGACGCGCCACATGCATCAGCGAATCTTCGACATCACGGTCGCTTCGGCCGATCTTGCGTTGGATTCCTTGCTTGGCATGGACGGCGTCGCCGAGGCCTACTTATCGGGAGCGTCCTTGCACGCCGCCGTGTCGACCGATTCGGATGTCGGAGCCGACGCGCTACACCAGCGGCTCTCTCAGGCGGGCTTCCCCGATGCGGTCGTTCGTCCGGTTGAACCCACCATCGAGGACGTGTTTGTGAACTTGGTTTCGCAGCACCGGTAGGGGCGACGACGACCGCACCCACAGCGTCTAGATTGGCCAGGTGGATGGTGATGCGCTGCTCGATTACTGCCTGGCCAAGCCTGGCGCCTACTTGGATTATCCGTTCGGGGTGGACGTGTCGGTGGTGAAGGTCAAGGCCCCCACTCAGTCGACCGGACGGATCTTCGCACAAGTCGCGACAATTCATGGGGTGCTATCAGCAACCCTCAGTTGCGACCCGGCGACCGCAGAAACCTACCGTCAGCTCTACCCGGGCGTCGTGGTGCGCGGCTACCACTGCCCGCCGGTGCAGCAGCCCTACTTCAACACGTTCCCCTTGGTCGACGGCGTCCCCGACGACGACATTTTCGAGCTGGCTGATATCGCCTACCAGGTGGTGGTGGCCAAGCTCCCGAAATACCGCCAACGGGAGCTGTCAGAAGCCCACCGAAGCTAGTACTCGCCTTTGATCACGAAGTACGAGCCACGGATCGTCCCGGCAAGCTTGGATTTCTGGCGGGCGAATTTGAACCGGTCGGCCAACTCTTCGGGCACGTCCATGCCGTCGCTGAGTTTGAAGCCGACCGCCCGTTTTCCGGCGTTTTCCAGCGTGTAAAGCACGTTGATCGACAGCCCCGACTCGTAGAACACATAGCTCCAGCGCACACCGTCCACCACGAACTGGGTGGCCTCCAACGGGCGGGAAGCGATCACCACATCGCGCTCAGCAGCCAAGATGTGATGCACGGCGTCGATGATGGATTTTGCCTGGTCAGCGGGCTCAACGGTGAAGGCGTGGTCGTACTTGTTTCGGAAGTAGCGGGCTTCATTGGCCCGCAGCCCGGCCAGTGCCTCAGCGACAGGGGACGATTCCAGTCCGGTGGTGGACACCTCGGTGAAATCTACGACGTAGGCCACATTGCCTCCTTCGGATCTATTGAGATGCAACCGGCAGATGTCCGCCCACATTCCCCCACCGAAGTCTCGGCTTGGTGACGTTGCTGCATATTTCGGGAGCATCGGCCGCGCGGTCGCACCGTCGCCATCGAGCGCAACAGAAGTTGTCCACAGATTTCGAATGTGTGTTCTATTTACTCGACCGCGTTGCCAAACTTGAACTATGCAAATGGCAGCCGCTGTGATCCCGGTCGAGGACGCCCTCGCCCGCATCGAGGCTGCCCTGGACGGGCTAGATCCCGATCGCGTAGATGCCGCCCCTGAGCGTCGGCTCGCTTGGGTCAGCACCGCGCGGCGATTGCGCAGCCGCCTGGACGCCTTGACCGGGCTATTGACCGCCGAGGCTGAAAAGGCGCAGGCCTCCGAGCAGGCCGTCGGCACACCGTTAGCGTCATGGCTGGGCACTACAGAGGTGATCTCGCGCAAAGAAGCAGCACGGGAGGTTTTCACCGCCCGCAACCTGGGGCAGCACCACGAGGTCGGTCAGGCTGCGGCGGCGGGCACCATCAACCCCGCGCAGGCCACCGCCATCGGGCGAGTGCTCGCCGACGTTTCGGAGCACGTTGACGCCAGTCGACAAACGGAGGCCGAACGCCTCCTTGTGGGTATGGCGGCCACCATGGACGCCGCTCAACTGACAAGGAGCGCACCCCAGGTGTTGCGGCATTTTGCCCCCGATGACGTCGAAGAACGTCTGGAGGTGCGCCTCCAGCGGCAAGCCGAAGCCGCTCAGCGATCACGCAGCCTGCGCTGGTGGCGAGAGGCGGGTTCGGTGAGGTTCGAAGGATCGCTGCCTCGCGTCGAAGGCGAACGGTTCATCACCGTGATCAACGCTCACGCCCAGGCACTGCGCCGCACTGCGCTCGAAGCTCGCGATCCGCTGAGGGTCGCAACCAGCCCCGAACAACGTCGGGCCGATGCACTCATTTCAATGCTGACAAGTGTCGAAAAGGCCAAGCCCCAGCCGGGGGTTGGCGGAGCGAAAGTGATCGTCACTCTCGACTACCAGCGACTTCATGATGCGGCCGCCGGAGCGGGGCTGATCGGCGACGGAAGAGAGCTTTCCGCCGGCGAGCTACGCCGCTTGTGCTGCGACGCGCACCTCGTTCCGGCCGTCCTGGGCGGGGCTTCGGAGGTGCTGGACGTCGGGCGGGCCAGCCGCCTGGTTACCCCCGCCATCCGCACGGCGCTCACTCTGCGCGACCGCGGGTGCGCGTTCCCCGGCTGTGACACCGCGCCCGAGTTGTGTGAAGCCCACCACATCACCCCCTGGTGGGCCGGGGGCGTCACCGCCGAAGACAACCTTGTGCTGCTCTGCCACACCCACCACGGCCTCATCGAGCCTGCCAAACACGGTCTGCGTGACCAGTGGCGCGTGCACATCGACCACCACGGGGCACCGGCGTTTATCCCGCCCGCACGGTTCCGACAAGGGGAAAAGCACGGGATCCAGGCACACCCACCGCCACTTACGCGCTTCGAAGGCCGATTGGATTCGTGCACTCCCCCATTGCTCAGCGGATGAGCGAACGAGCAGATAGGTGGGCAAACGGGGCCGCGGGCAAGCCGGCACGCAGGCACACAGGCACGCGGAAAAGTGAGGCACGCAGAAAAGTGAGGCACGCAGTCACGCAGGCACGCGGGAAAGCCAGCACGCAGAAAAATGAGGCACGCAGAAAAGTGAGGCACGCAGTCACGCAGGCACGCGGAAAAGCTGGGGCACGCGGGAAAGTGGGGCGCGAGTGTGCGCCACCGACCTGCCGAACTGACCCACTGCTGCGCCGTTAAACGAATCGGACAGGGCAAGGCGGCCCAACCGCGGAGCGCCCTCCCAGGGATGGTGTGCGTCGATTCTGGCCGAAGGCGAGGTGACGTTACTGCAGGGCCGAGGTGAGCCGTGCCAGGTTGTCCAGCACAGTCGAGCGCAGAGGTTGCTGCTTCCATTCCTCAGCGGTGAGCTCGCGGGACGAAGTCCGGTATTCGTGCTCAACCTGACGCAACTGGCGCACAAAGTCCGGCCCCCGTACCAGCATGGAAATCTCCATGTTCAGACCAAAAGATCGCATGTCCATGTTGCTTGATCCGACGATCGCGATTTCGTCATCAATGGTCATCGACTTGGAGTGCAAAATGAACGGCTTCTGGTACATCCAGATCTTCACCCCCGCACGCAGCAGCGCCTCGTAGTAACTGCGCTGGGCGTGGTAGACCATGGCCTGATCGCCCTCCTCAGAGACGAACAACTCCACCTCAACTCCGCGCTGACAAGCCGTGGTGATGGCCACCATCAGGCCCTCATCGGGAATGAAGTAGGGCGAAACGATGATGATCCGTTCTCGCGCCGCGAAAAGCATGCTCATGAACAGCTTCAAGTTGTTCTGAAATTCAAAGCCCGGCCCGGACGGCACGATCTGCCCATCGAAACCACGATGCTGATCATGGTCATGCGGAAGCTCAATCTCGCCTGAGAGCACCTCATCGGTCTCGCTATACCAGTCGCTCAAGAACACCGCATTGACGCTGGCGACAATGGGGCCCTCGACCCGCACCATGAGATCAACCCAATGCAGTCCCCGTCGAAGATTGGCCTTCAGGTTGTAGGTCGAATCAGTGATGTTCTGCGACCCCGTGAAAGCGACCCTCCCGTCGACCACCAACAGCTTGCGATGATTGCGCAGATCAGGCCGTTGGAACTTTCCCCGAAATAGCTGCAACGGGAGCATCAGGTGCCACGAGGCCCCCATCGCGTCCAACCGAGCCACCGTCTGGCGATAGAAAGGTTTGCCGCGATTAGCCCAATGATCCATCAGCACTCGGACCGTAACCCCGCGCTGCCGCGCATCGTCGAGCGCCTGGAAGAACCCCTCGGTCGATCGGTCAAACTGCAGAATGTAAAACTCGACATGGACGTAGTCCTTCGCCTGCGCGATGGCATCTGTCATAGCCTGAATGCTGGCCTGATAGTCGCTGAGGAGCTGCGCACGGTTACCGCTGGTGAGCGGCATCGCACCCAAGTTTCGATTGAGCTGAACCATCGCGTCGAACTCCGGCGGAGCATCCGGCTGAGGACGCCCGAAGTCCGCCCCGCGGGAAGCGTCGCGAATGTAGTCATTGATCTCGGTCTGCCGAAGTCGCCGCTTGCGAGGCAACCGCGGGTTGCCAATCACCAGATACAACAAGATCCCCACTTCAGGGATGAAAAAGATGGCCAACAGCCAGGCCATGGCCGCCGTTGGGCGGCGGTTTCGAGGAATCACGATGATCGCGGCAATGCGAATCGTCCACTCGACAATGACGACGATGAGCGCCAACCATGTCCATCCGACCCATAGGTCGATCACCGTCACCCCTAACCCTGCCTCGCCCAACCTCTGCTTCGTCAGCTAGTCAGCCCAGCCTAGCCAGACCGAGATGACCGACGGGCAGGTTTACCACGAGCGGATTCACCCGGCCACATTCAGCAACCAAAGCCCGCCTTGCCACAACGCCAGCACGCCACACAACAACCACACCGACACCCACACCGGCTGCGGAATGTGGGTGATGGCCGCCAGCTTGCCCGGATCCGAGGTCGGTGACGTCCCCCGAAACAACCCCACCACAACAATGGGACCCATCATCAGCATCAACCACGCCACGCCGCACACCAGCACCGGACCGTAGGCGACCGGCAGAAACCATGAGCCCGCCACCACTCCCAGCCCGCACAACACAACGATCAGCGCCCCATAGAGGTTCCGCATCGAGACCAACAGCACCGCCAGCGCCAACACCAGCAGCCACAATGCGAGCGCGCTTCGGCCGCGGCTGACCATCCAGGCCAGCCCCAAACCCAACAGCGACGGGCTCACATAGCCAGCAAAAAGAGTGACGACCATGCCCCACCCGTCCGGCCGGCCCCGGCTGAGCGTCAACCCGGACGCGTCGGGGTGCACCCTGATTCCGGCTACCCGGCGCCCGACCAACAATGCGGCAACCCCATGCCCCGCTTCGTGGACGACGGTCACCACGCGCCGCACCGGCACCCACCCCAGCACCACGATTCCGACCGCGGCCACCGCAATCAGCATCGCGTCAGGCCGCGACACCGCCGCATCGGGGGTTGATGCGCGCTGCCAGATCTGTTGGATCACGTCCACCCGGCAAGTGTGCCGCTGCCCTGCCAATGCGACCCCCACCGGCACGCGAATCTTCCCCAGCGCTGACAGCGACCTCTAGGCTCGTAGGCATGAGTACGGCAGCACAGAAAGCCTTGTGGTGGACGGCGGACTATCTGTGGGCCGGGCTGGCCTGGAAAGCAACGATCGCCGCACCGAGCTCAGCCCAGTACTACGCCGAAGGCCCCCAGTCCGACGTCGTCGTCCTTCCTGGCGTCTTCGAAAGCTGGCGGTTCATCCGTCCACTCATCAGCGCCCTACACGCGGCGGGACACCCGGTCCATGTGGTACCCGGGTTGGGGCACAACCTGTGCGGGCTCGACAGTGGAGCCGCGCTCCTGCTCGACGAGTTGCGCCGCCGGGAGCTCACCGATGTGGTGCTGGTCGCCCACAGTAAAGGCGGCCTCATCGGAAAGCTTGCCCTCACCCGCGACACCGACCAACGAATTCGGCGCCTCATCGCGATCTGCACCCCGTTCAATGGCTCCAGCCACGCCCGGCTTTTCCCCGTGCCACCAATCAGCGCCCTCGATCCCTCTGATCCGCTCATCGACAGCCTCGGCAACCAGACCATGGTGAACGCGCGAATCACCGCCATTTCCAGCCGCTTTGACGAACAGGTCCCCGACGGAACCACGCTGGTGGGGGCCCGCAACATTGTGGCCCCGGTCCACGGCCATTTTCGTCCACTCGGACACCCGGCCACGTTGCGAATGATCGTCTCCGAAGTTGAGTCGGCCTGAGACTGTTTCAGACCCGCAGCCCGGGCGTAACACTGCCGTCAGATTCGCTTTCTACCGTGAATACATGGCTAGTCCGGTGCGCGCAACGATCTTGCAGCCCGACCCCTTGGTGCCTTTGGACCGGTTCGGCCCCTGGCTTGCCGGCGGGCGGGTGTTGGTCCGCGCCGTCCCCCTGTGGCAATACGATCTGCCGACCCTCGACGAGGTCGGCGACGGAGTCATCGTGCTGGGCGGGACGATGAGTGCCCACGACGACCGCGATCATCCGTGGATGGAACCCACCAAAGAGCTCATCACACGGCTGGTGGAGGCCGATATCCCCACTTTGGGCATTTGCCTGGGCCATCAGCTTCTCGCCGAAGCTCTGGGGGGCGCCGTTCGCGTCAGCGATCCAGCTGGCGGTGAACACGGCAGCCGAGAGATCCATTGGACCGGCGCGGCACGCGAAGATCCGCTGGTCGGAACTTTGGCGCTCAGCGGCCCGTCCGTCTTCGCGGAATCCCACTCCGATGTCGTGACGGACCTGCCTCCAGGAGCCACGTTGCTGGCCAGCAGCGACCTCTACCGGAACCAGTCTTTTCGGGTTGGTTCCGCGGTCGGCGTCCAGTTTCACCCTGAGGCCTCACCTGAGCTTATGGGATCGTGGGCAGCGCTCAACGGGATCGATTCTCGACAGATGCGACGACACCTCAACACTTTGGACACTGAGCTGACTCGAAATGGGCGCATCTTGGCGCACAGCTTCTCCACCGTGTTGCGTAGCCGACATCTGCAGGCAGCCTGAGCCCGGCTCACCGTTTCCGGCCATGCCCCCGTCGTACACTGGGCGAACCAGAGGGGAGGGATACATGCCGAGAGTCATTCCGGTCTTGATTGGCGTCGTTTTGCTCATCGCAAGCTTGATCGACATCAGTCGGACCCCGTCGGACCAAATTCGCGGCTTCCCGAAGTGGGCTTGGATGATTCTCGTCATCGTGTTGCCTTACTTGGGACCTGCAGGGTGGTTCCTTTCCGGGCGTCCGCGCGGCGCCACCGGTACCGCTTCCACGTCACCAACACCAGACGCGACACCGGGGCGCTTCCTGAGTTACCGCCAACACACGCCGGTCGCACCCGATGACGACCCTGAGTTCCTGGAATCCCTCAAGCGCAGCAACGAGCATGAGAACCTGCTGCGCGAATGGGAACAAGACCTCAAGCGACGCGAAGAAGAGCTGCGCGAGCATGAGGAGCCAGACGAATCTGACCAATCCACCTGAACTAGGAATCTTTCACCCCCGAAACGTGTTGAGGCTCAAGAACGAGAAGCCTCAGCAGTGAAAACCGAGAGGACCACCGGCAGTGAGCCAACAATCCCGCGACGAGATTTGGAATCGCGTCCGCCACGAAGTTGATGCTGAGGCGCGCTCCGAACCCGCCTTGGCAAGCTTCCTGC